>CAYWIG010000166.1:0-5097 GCA_964458295.1 uncultured Myxococcales bacterium | reverse complement strand
AATTAGAGTCTTTTATACATATAACAATGAGGGAAACGCTATTTTACTATCGGGCTTTATCAAGAAAAGCCAGAAAACGCCACAACGTGAAATAAAGAAGGCGTTAAATTACGTAGAACTAGTGGGGTGAACTATGAAAAAGAAAACAAAAACACGTTCGATTCATCGAATCCTCGATAAAAGATTTAAGAATTGGGAATTTAATGAAACATACGAAAAAGTAAGTTATATGATGGATTTGGCCGATCAAATTATAAAAGCGAGAAATAAGGCGGGTCTATCACAAATAAATTTAGCCAAGAAACTTGACACCACTCAGTCTGTTATTTCTCGTATCGAGAATGGCAACCAAAATATTTCAGTTGCTATGCTGCAAAAAATTGCAGGCGTACTCAGATGTTCCGTATCAATTGAATTGAAAGCAAGTAAAGAAGTGGTTGGCGATGAACTCTTACACTGGAACATTAAAGAGGATAATAACAGTACTAGCATAAACGACTCGGAAATTGAAATTATCAGGACATCGCAGAACGCTGTTTAAATGGAGGCTGTATGATCAAACATGCATGGACAACGATTTGTTCAAAAACTCTTATTGATAAAGATACAAACAATATAAGTATGGACGTTTCTGAACAAATTAAAATTTTAACTTTAGAGGAACCTAAGAATCAGGAAATTATCGTTCCATTTATTAACCTGACAATTGCTTCGTTATGGTACAGGGGAAATCCAAATAAGGGTGAAACTGGTGAGGCAAGAATTAAATATGTTGCGCCTAGTGGAGCAGAGTTGGCTTCGTTTAAGCTAGAGCTTGATCTAAAATCTAATGGCCGTTTACGTACTAGAGCTGTCATGAATCAGGTGTCCTTAAGGGGGGCTGGCTGGTATTATTTTGTTGTAGAGCTTAAGGTTGGCAAAAAATGGACAGAGGTTTCACGAATACCACATGAGGTAATACTGGAGCAGAAGGGTCAATAGAATTTATTCCTTAATATTCGCCTCATCTAAATCATTGCAATCTTATCAGTCTTTTTTGCTAGTCTATATGCAGTAGTAATCGGAATATCTAAATATGCTGCAGCGGCATGAACGCTAAGACCATTAGAACGCAGCATGTTGAATTTTCTGAGGTCTATTTTCTTGCCTGGTCGGCCTAATCGCTTGCCACGTTTTATAGCAGCTTGAAGACCAGCTTTAACTCTTTCACATATCAATGATCTTTCAAGTTCAGCAATAGCCCCGACAATAGTGAACATTGTCTTACCCATCGGTGTGGAGGTATCGATATTTTCACTGTAGCTGATGAAGTCGATGCCCAACGCTTTGAACTCTTCAAGGGCGGTGATGAGATGTTTCGTTGATCTAGCAAAGCGATCGAACTTCCATACAAGAACAATGTCGAACTTCCTCTTTTTGGCATCATCCATCAGTTGATTAAGTGCGGGGCGCTTGTCCTTAGCCCCTGAGATGCCTTCATCGACGTACTCTTTGAAGATCACAAGCCTTCTGGCCTGACAGTATTCTCTGAGGGCATCGAGCTGCATTTCGGGGCTTTGAGAGCCGTTGTTAGTCGATATGCGGGCGTATATGGCGGTTTTCATAAACCCTCCTGTTGACAGCAAGTTATCTGTTAAATAACGTTATCCAATAAATAACACATGGTCAAGAGTTTAGTTATTTGACTGAAACAAAGGAGATGGATATGAATTTAAACATGGTAGTTTCATTAAGGCTAAATGAGCTAATTGAGAAGAGGGGGTATGGAAATCTGCCCTATCGCCGGTTAGCGAAAGAAATGGGCATTTCTCATGTTCCTCTTTGGAAAATGCTTAACGGTAAACCATACAACCCATCGCTGGAGATGCTTGATAAGCTGTGCCGATTCTTCAAGTGCCGAGTGGATGATATTTTAAGATATTCTAAAACATAAAAGTGATAGCGGGTTTATGAAAAAGACTACGTCAGATGACATTTCAGTTCACCAGTCGTCCGAAGATGAGTTATCTAAGAATAAATTTATAATAAGAGGAGTGTTCCGTGAGAATATTGAGGAAATTGAAGTACTAGTGCGCAAGTTTATGAGTGTTTATGGAGCCAAGGAAGCAGAAGTATATGATTGTCTTATGGGTTTGATGTTTGATGGGGTATATGATGAATGGAGAAGTAAGTTTTCTGATATGCAAGAAGAGTTCACCTTTTTAGTGAGATTGGAAAGAAAACTCAAAAAAACTATAAGTCAACATCCTCCACCTTACCCTCGTCCTTTTCCTCAAGAATTTTGGGCGTGGCACAAGGAAGTTGTTTCATGTTTGCAGTCAGATATTAAACTTACTCAAAAGTTGATGGGTAGCAAAAAGCGCAAGGCTGGACGCAGAAGTCTAAAGGGAAGGGACGCTGCTCTCATGAAACTTATGAAGCATCTCAAAACCAATAATGTTTCTGATATGATTAGTGATGTTGCTAAACTAGGCCAACTCACCGGTGTTTTTAAAACTGATGAAAATGCTAATCCGATAGAAACATTGCGCAAGATATATTACAAAACAAAGCGTTAGCTGTAGTATGGAAACAACTCTACATATTTCTTAGTACTCTCCCTATTATAAATTGCCAGCATCACGTACGCTGCCTCCAACAATGGAGGTTGCACAATGATGAATGAACAAACTTTAAGAGTTGCCTTGGCTAAGAAGGGTATTCCTCAGGTTGCCCTAGCCCGCATGATAGGAGTGGATCACTCGACATTTAGCCGTTGGAAGAAGGGTTGGTATCCAGTTCCTGAGAAATACCGGTCTAAATTAGCTAAAATTTTAAATGTGCGCAAGAGCGAGCTGTTTGAGAGAGGTGCTTCATGACGCATAAAGCCACTATATGGAAGTGGGATAACAGTCGTTTCATAGTTGAAGTGTTCCATTCGGCGACAGTCGAGCAGATCAAAAAATGGTCATTTGCATCACCATGGCCATCCTGCGGAGTCAATCACTACCGTAGGCAGTTCTTTATTCCAGCTAAGAAGGTGAGCCTCGCAAAGAGGTTGCTTGGCATTAAACATACAAAGAATCCGAACAGAGTTAAAGCTGGTAAGCAAGCTGCAAATAACCACCCTGTGAGACGAGGTGAAGATTCATGAGCGGCCCTGTAAAACATCTTTCTGTGGCAGCTGACCAACAGGGTATGGATGACGAGCCTATTGCTGGTGAAGAATATGTCCGTATTCCTTCTGGTAAATACACAGCGCAGTTAATCAAGGTAAAAACAGAATATTATCAGCATTTCCGCAGCAAAAAAGATACCGGCAAACGTGTTGAGTGTGAATATTGCATCATTGATGGGAAGTATATGGGGTTGATTCTGTATAGGTACTATATGTGGCGCGAGCAATATTCAAAAGGAATGGATTATTACGATGATTATTTAGTTTTGAATGGCGGCAATTCACCAGTTAAGTCGAGCAGAATGAGTTTTAAACATCATATACGTTCGATTGCTGAGATTTGGGTTGATCTAACCAAGCGGCGTCACAGGGATAAAACTGTTAAAGAAAATATACATCAATATTCGGTTGTTAAGGAAGTAATCAGACTTTTGCAAAAGAATGGAAAGACATGACTATCACTAAAACTCTTACTTGAACTAAGACTGGAACTAAAACCTATACCAACCAAGTCTAGAGGAAATGGGCTTGGGAAATGGATTTCAGGGATGAAAAGGACATTTGGCTTGGCAATTTGATAAGCGGAAAAACTATCAACCCCCTCATCCTAGCCTAAAATCTGGGATGGGGGCCAAGTCTAATTGCGATCTTGATATGAAGGAGAATAGGCGTATATGAAAGATGAATGTGTGGGAAAACAGCTCTTTGACAATCCGCTACGGCGTGAATTTCTGCCATTGGAAGAGGTGGCTCGGTTTTTCAACCATACCGAAACGTGGGTGATGCATAAAGTTAATGAGGGTGTGCTTCCATGTTACAGCATTGGGAGAAAGCTGAACCTTTTTCACGTTGCAGATATTCGCAACGCCATTCTCCAAAATGCCCTTGCATTGCAAGGGGGAGATTATGATCCGAAAGGTACTAAGAAAAAACAGGCAGTTCGTTTACGAGGCAAGGGTCAAGAGGAACGGCCGGATTCTCTCCAGGAACTTCGAGAGAGAAAAAGAGGCTAGCCTTTGGGTAAACGAGGTGCGTTACAAGAGGGATAAGAACCTTCCTTTGGGTGGTCCTGTCAACATCAAGACGATGTTCGATGGGTATATGGAATATGCCGAGAGCAGGGGAAGGGCAGGATCGACTTTGATACAGCATCGCAACCAGTTTGAGAATTACGTCCTTCCTTTCTACAGAGGGGTCGAGATGAAGTCGGTCACGATCGAGGAGCATGAGCAGTTCTTTCAGCAAATGAGAAAGAACGGCGTTGGAGTTACGAGCTGTAACAGGGTGCGTTCGCTTATGAGTGTTATATATTCCACAGCGATCAAAAAGCGTTTCTTCGGAGGCGCATTTAAGGAGAACCCTTTCAACTATATCGAGAAGATGCTGGAGAATAAGACGCAGATAGAGTTTTGGGATATAGAATCAATGAGCACGTTCTTAGAGGAGAACAGAGAATCTCATTACTATCCTTTTTGGCTCTTCCTTTTAAACACTGGCCTACGCATAGGCGAGGCGTGTGTTCTTCATCGAGAGCAGGTCGATTTAGCCGCATCCATTGTTAGCATCGACAGAACGTGGTCAGACTATGAGAGTAAGATAGTTCATAGGACGAAGAGTAAAAAAATACGTCATGTCGGTTTGAACGATGATGCTCTCTACGCTCTTGGTTTTGTTTCGATGAATGATGGACAGGTATTTGTTAATCCTGATGGAACTCCAATCTTACCCGATCATATTAGAAAAAAGGTTCTTCCAGCAGCAATTCGCAAGGCTGGTGTGAAAAGAATTACACCACATGGATTTCGACACACATATGCATCGCAATATATGATGGGTGGAGGAAATATATGGGATTTATCAAAAGTGCTGGGTCATTCGACAGTCCAACTTACCGAAGAATACTATGCACACTTCTCCTGAGAGCATGTATTAAAGCGGGC
>CAYWIG010000165.1:0-5110 GCA_964458295.1 uncultured Myxococcales bacterium | reverse complement strand
ACACTCCTGCAAGGTGCGACGCTAGTCGTTCCTTGGAGGTGTGTTTCGACCGCTAGACACCTCGCAGGAGTGACTGACGTCCCACCTCCGAGGTGTGTAGCTTAAGCTTCGAATTCTCATGGGGCCGCCCTATCACATCCCTTCGGGATGCGCTAGGGCTCAAAGGAGTCATTCATCCCCTGACGTAGGCTCCATAGTGAAATCCTTCCCTCGATTTAAATCCCCGCTGCCTCCGTACGGGGTTTTTTTGACATACAAAAAGCCCGCTAAATAATTAGCGGGCTTTTTGGTGTATAACCCTAATGAATTATGGCGTTGAATTAGGATACGCCTTATGGAACTGTTCCGAAAGCGGGAGCTTGTCGTAATCTCTAATCGGATCCGTGTACCACATATGTTCCTCGCCTCTCCATCCAAAGGTGCCTTCAGGATCTCCACATAGCGTGCTGTAAAAATCTGGAGAAACACTTATATAAGGGGAGACGGACTCTATAAATTCGTGGCTGACATTGCCGTTGCAGTCACATGCATCTATTCCGGAGCCGCCAACTGTCATCTTCCCGGTTTTCTTTCCCTTTTTCGCTCCAGAAACAGTTGTAGTGCTTCCACCCGAACTCTTGCCGCCGATCGTATCATTGTCAGGATGATACGTATCCTCCGGGTCTCCTGTCTCTGCCTCGTCTCCACAGTCATCACTGCCGCCGCCTGCACACATAGCATAGCCGACTAGCCATTTCTCACTATCGCTACATTCTATTTCCTCAGCGTTCGGATTGAAATCTGAAGATTTTGGCGTTGGTTTTGGAGGACTCTTATCCTTGGTTTTACCCTTAGCATTGTTCTCTTTAGCAGCCTTCTCTGTAGCCTCTTTGGCTTTTTTCTTCGCCTGTTCATATACCGAATCCGCACCAAGAAGTTTTTCCGTTTTCTTAGAAACCACTTTTGGTTTAGAGCCGTGTTCCAACCGTTGTTTCGTTACCGTCGTCGTCATTTCGGCATCCCCAAGAACTACCTCGCCTGCAGCCGGATATCCCTCCTTACCTAATTTAGGATATCCAAAGCCTTGGTCCCTTTCGGTTATGTCTACTGTTGTCGTTACTTTTGTCTTTATGCCCTTGTTATGATCAACAGCAGTTATCTGCACTTTAATAACGGTTTTACCCTTACCCTTCTTCGGTTTACCAGCTGAGTACTTGGCCATGCTCATCTTGATCTGTTCGCAGATCTCCTCCGCACTTTTGCCTTCTAGTGGATCTTTACCGAATTCAATACCACCATCTGGAGATGTTGGATCAGGGCCTATTGGATCAGGATCGACGCTTACGCCAACATCGCTACCACCGACTTGTGGTGGTGGAACGACCGGATTGCCTCCTCCGGATTTCTTGTTCTTCAGGAATTCATCACAGGGATCTTCAACATCGGGAAGGCTGCCAGCACTAAAGCCACCGCCACCACCTCCCATTCCTCCTGCACACATAAGGATTAGTTCCTCGAGGCTTAAGTTCGGATTCTTTTCCAGCAACTGAGTTACACAATCATCGGAAGAGGTTGTTTTGCTGCTTCCTGGATCGATAAACATTTCTGAAAGATCAAGCGGCCTGAAAAAATCAGGATCGACTCCGCCGGGATTGTAATAGTCTAGATCCATTACATCTCTTACTTCCATATCACCCTGCAGAAAGGTTCTTACGAAACCCTGTATGTCCATATCCGTCAATTCATTCCCTAGGACATTAACCATAATAATGTCCATGAAGGTATCCAACTCTTCTGAGGTCTCACTATACTCGTCAAGCACCTCTTCACTTCTCATTAAATCAGTCACTTCCTGTGCAACACTATTCCCAAAAGTTTTGATCAGCAATTCCCTTATAAAGATGTTGTCAGCCAAACTCTGGCTGACCTGAAGGCGAGATGGTATTGGAGTGATATAGTACTCCATCTCTTCCTCCGCATAGTCTAGTATATAACTATAAGTAGCTGAATATGCACTGGCTGGGATAACGACTAACATGAGAATTGCTAACAATGCCTTTCTGATTTTCATATTATGCCTCCATGTGGTTAATGTCCCTTGAGGTCATTATCGACAGGTTCGTGAATATTGTGAAGTGGATTTGGAAATAAGTGTACATTGTGGTGTACGTGTGGATTGAGGAGATTCGATTGTAGTTTGAATCTTTATGAGTAGAATTTATTTCACGAATATTTCAGTTAATCTGGTCGAGATCTCTGCTGAAAATGAGCGACTGATGCCTATTATCAACAGGAGCATGGTGTACATTGAAGTTGCTAAAAATGCCCCTATTATTATCCGACGATACATATTAATCTGTAATGGGCCGATTTGGAAGGGGTTTTCTGTACAACAAAAACGATAATAATATTAATATGTTATAATGAATTATTTCTCAATAAATAAAATAACCTAAAAAACACAATAATTCCAACAGGCTCAGCTGTACACTGAAAATTGCTTTTTTTAGCAACTTTCCCTACAGCCCTGCCGATAATCAATATGAACAAAGCGGGGAGTATATAATGAATAGCATATATGATTATCTTGATTTCAGAAAGTTCTTGAGGGAGAGGGTCGAGCATCTCCGCGAGAACAATCCGAACTTTTCGTATCGATATTTTAATAAGAAGGCCGGTTTTAAATCACCAAGTCACTTAAAACAGATCGTCGACGGTAAGACGAACATTGGGCGCAAGGGTATGTACGGCATCTGTGTTGGTCTGGGCTTAAGCGAAAAAGAAGCTAGGTTTTTTGAGTCGCTCGTCCACTTCAATCAGGCCAAGAACTTCGAGGATAAGGAGAAGCATTATAGCGAAATCATTCAGAGATATCCCTCGAAGCATCCAAAAATTCTCGAATCGAAATTTTATAAGATTTTTTCACATTGGTACTATGCAGCGATTTTGGAACTCGTAAGGCTTAGTAACTTCAAAGAGAATCCGCACTGGATATCGAGGATGTTAAAGCCGAACGTGCCCGTCATCCACGTCAGACATGCGATTGATGATCTTCTTGAGATGGGTCTGATCCTGAGGGATGATGATGGAAATCTTGTAAGGGCCGATAAGAGCATTACAACTCCAGCGGAAGTTAAGGATGTAGCGATCGTCAAATATCAACAGCAGCTTGTAAAATTGGCACATGATTCGATCGCGAAGGATGAGGTGAAGAACAAGGAGTCGAAGACGATTACGATGGCGCTTTCAGAAAAGGCCTTTGCGAAACTCAAGACCAAACTTCAGGAGTATCGTGACGAGATTCGTTCGATTGTAGAGGAATGTGAAACCGAAAACAGGACCGCTGTGGCGCACGTCAACCTGCAGCTGTTTAAGCTTACGAATGGGGGAGAATAGTATGAAGTGGTTAAAATTGATAATCCCTGTGATAATTTTCATGATTATAGTCGGTTGCGGCGGTAAGACGGTCGAGACCGATACTCCAGAACCTATCGCTACGACGGCCCCTGTCGCTGAGACGCAGACGGTTGAGGTCGACGGCTATATCCTATCCATCGAAAAGGATGGCGAGGATCTAATAGAGAAGCTCGATGGGGAGGAAGTCGTGGCTGAGGGAGCGTTGAATATTGCGGCCGATGTTGAGGGCAACTTCGAGGCGACGGTCGAACTCTCCGACGGAAGTGCCGTGCAGATCAAACTTCACGTAGACGAAGATGGCATAGTTGATGAGGCCTCTGTCAGCGATTTGGAAAGTGGAAAGCTGTTTGGGGGAAGTTACGATGGCGATGGTTCTAATAAGTCTACATACATGTCGATTTTTGAATTTGAGGATATCGAAGGCAACGAATTTATTTCATGTGGTATGTCCGATGGTACAAGGCTTGCTTGTTGGGAAAATTCCAAAGTCCGTAATGTTGAAAAGGGGCTGATTGAAATAAACAGCATTGTTCAACCTAATATTGTTGTCTCAACGATCGAACTAGCTTCGAATTTATTTGTATATGTCAGCGGTGCCTATGGCGAATTGATACTGATAAATAGGAATTTTAATCTCAAGGAACTCAACCTTTCAGGTTTGGATCATGATGGTGCTGGGAGCATCCTGTTTAGATGCGCCGAGAAGGGGAAATGTGTTGCAGAGGACGCGCTTCCTTTCAACGCTGATGGAGATGATAGGGATTATATTGAGATCGATGATATTATCTGTATGGTCGAGGAAGCTAGTAAGGGTGACCTGATTCAATGCCAGAAAGATGTACCCTTCGGCATATAAGGTGATTCTTCATTTCTTAACTATCCTGACAGGTTTTGAAAACCAAAGGCCCTCCAGGGCCCCTGTTACGGCGTGAGCCAGGGATACATTTTCCACCTGATGAACTTTCAAATTTCCATCTTTAAGTGATATGACGACCGCCCTGTATTCCATTATGCTGTTCCCAATATTTGCAATGTTGACTACGAGATTATCCCACTCGCCAACGCCCTGAGCTGACCGAACATTGCCGATGGCTGTCGGATCGGATCTCAGATCCTGTATGTTCCTGCCCATCAAGCGTATTCCACCGGGTTCCGGTCTGGCCTCCTTAAGCGTCGTTATGGCGTTCTCAAATGCACGCTCCATATCTTCGGCGATAAACTCGGATGTTCTGAGTTCGCCATTTTTAAATCCTGCAAGGATAACATGTGTCCTACCTGCAACCGGATTCATCGCCATCACCACATGATCGAATCCAACGAGTCTGAACTTGATGTGATCTAAAAGTGGTTCGTCGTTTTCCAGTTGATAAACATTGCCGCCGAGCATCGTGACGGAGGGGGTATATTTATATAGATTACGGTGGATGTAGTAGTCGTGGAGCAGGCCAAATACCGGGACACCGCGAAGTCCTTTGATTTCGCCGCGGTCAACCTTGAAGTCGCCATCCTCATTAACCCACTCCAGGGAATCCATGACTCCATGGAGATCCCTAAAAAAGCGTCCCAAAAAATCTACCGGTCTGGTCATTTTACCTCCAGTTGGAGTTCTTGAGGAGATGCGTGCTGTATATTATACGAACCAATTGAGATCAAGTGATATCAATATGTCCTTGAGTCGTTCCAATCATCATGTATGAATGTGCGCACTATGGCT
>CAYWIG010000164.1:0-5141 GCA_964458295.1 uncultured Myxococcales bacterium | reverse complement strand
AGAAAATCCTGATTATTATAATGATGGGGAGCCTGCCATACCCATCCCTGAAGATGAAAAGTTGCCAACCGATTGTAGTGGAGAGGCGTGTGAAGGAGAAGAGGCTGTTGAGGGTAGCGGAGGAACCACTATATTTGATCCTGACTCCGAAACTCCATAGGTTTCATCAGGATTCATCGATTTCGAATGCAGCGGCCTATTTGTAAAAAGGAATGGGTCATCTGAAGTAATAATTTGTGACAGCATTTATGCGAAACGACTATATGTTCTAAAGATGCGTGCTATCCAAATATATTGTAACCGGTCCATCGTTTGTGAGTTCAACGCCCATCCTAGCCGCAAATCTTCCAGTTTCTACGTGTATTTCATATTTTCGACACTCATCGCAGAAAAACTCATAGAGTTTAGTGGCGATATCGGGTGGTGCGGCGTCGTCAAACGAAGGTCTCCTTCCTTTTTTGCAATTTGCAGCTAGTGTAAATTGCGAGATGACGAGGAGCGAACCACCGACATCCTTCACCGAACGATTCATCTTTCCGGCATCGTCCTCGAAAATTCTCAACTCACAGCACTTTTTTGCCAAGAGCTTTGCGTCATTCTCCTCGTCTGCCTTCACGACGCCGAGAAGGATCAGCAATCCCCCGTCAATATTTCCGACAATCGTGTCGTCAACTTTGACACACGCCTTGGACACCCTTTGGATTACGACTTTCATTGATAACACCCTTTGGTTAATATCAGTTAATATCGGCTGCTTTTGCAACCCATATTCCTCCCAAACCCCAGGGGTTAAGACACGCGACCCAATATCCAAACCCCTGGGATTTGGGAGGAATGAACTTCCTTGCATAATGGGATCTCTATGTTAATTCCAGCCACATGGGAAAAAATATCATAGTCTTTGACATTGAAACCAAGGATGCATTCTCCGACGTGGGTGGCAGGGACAATTTCAGAAAGCTCGGGATTTCGGTTCTCGGCGCCTACGATTACGAAAAGGGCGACTTCATTATATATGAGGAGTCTGAACTGGGACATTTTGCCGAGCGGCTACAGAAAAATCCACTACTCGTAGGTTTTAACAGTAGGCGTTTCGATGTCCCAATACTTCAGGAATATATTCCATTTAGCCTATCAAAGCTTCCACAGCTCGATATTATGGAGGAGCTCGTAAAAGTTTTGGGCCACAGGGTGAGTTTGGATAGTGTTGCCCAGGCAACGCTAGGAATCTCCAAGAGCGGCAGCGGTCTCGATGCCATCCGGTATTACAGGGAAGGCCGTATGGATGAGCTCAAAAAATACTGCCTGGACGATGTGAAAATAACTCGAGATATCTTCGAATATGTTGCCAAAAATGGAGAACTATTTTTCACATCCAAATACGGTTCCGGGAAGAGAAGGGCTGAAGTCAAGTGGCAGATCGCCCATCCTGATGAATTGAAGGGTCCAGATCCACAGCAGAGTCTGTTTTGAGAAAAGTGCTTCATATAATTAATTTGGGCTGTGGTAAGGGTTAAGGTGACGAAGCCCGTTTCGGTTACGTCTGTGGGTAACGGTTTTAGACGCAACCTTAACCCCTTAACGATACGGGCCTCGTTACCCCTTAACCATCACCGAAATCACCCAATTGACATCGAAGCGACCCACATATAGCATTGCCGCCTTGAAACCGAGGTGAGTATATGCAGACAAATTACGATGTGATCATAATAGGTGGTGGGCCAGCTGGTTGTGCGGCGGCGATGTTCGTCGCAAGGTGCAAATGGAAGGTCCTCATCATCGATATGGATAATTCTAAGGGATACTTAAGTAGCCTAGGAAATATAAGCTGTTTCCCAGGTTTTCCAGAGTCCTTGAAGGGGCGTGAGCTCTTGGAGAGGATGAGAAAGCAAGCTGAGCTCGAAGGGGTTAAATTCCAGAGGGATAAAGTCTCCGCTATCGCTGCCGATACGCTGCCTGTCAAAATCATGACAGATAACAACGGTGAGTTTACAGCCAAGGCTGTCGTCATAGCTACAGGCGCTGCCGCGAGAACGAACTATCTCCATGGTGAGAAGGAACTCTTGGGAAAGGGAGTATCACACGATGCGCTGGCGGATGCCCCATCCATAGCTAAGAGAACTACTGCAGTGATTGGAAGGAATAAGAGGTCGGCGGAGGCAACTCTCTTTCTATCCCGCTTCGCAGATAAGGTTCATTTTGTGATTCCATCCAGCAAGCTCGACGTCAGCGATTATCTGTTGGAAAGGTTGCAGAACAACAAAGTAGTGGAGATGCATTTTTCCACGAGCCTTAAACGTATAAATGGAAGCGATCATGTGAAATCGATCAACATACTCTCCGCAGGGCAGGAGAAGGAGCTCGATGTCGCTGGCGTTTTCACATACGTGCACGACTATCAACCCACGACATCATTTTTAGAGAAGATCGTGGATCTCTCAGAAAGCGGTTCGGTAAAGGTGGACCAGAATATGGCGACATCCACGGAGGGGATCTTCGCATGCGGAGATGCGCTTTGTGGAAGGCCCCAGCTTCCAGCCATCTCGGCCGCTCAAGGCGTGTTGACAGGTGTAAATATAGACGGATATCTCTCAGAGAAATGAAGCTAAAGGCTATAATATTTGATTTCGATGGTATCATCACGGATACGGAGCCCGTACATATGGAGGCGTGGCTCGCCGCTCTGGAGCCGCTTGGCGTATCGTTCGATGAGGATGAATTTCATGATAACTATATCGGGATGAATGATCGCGATATGTTGGATGTCTTGAGTCAAATTCATAAACGTCATTTCAGCGATGCCGATAAGGCAAATTTGATAGATGCGAAGCTCTTGGCGAGCATGAACATGCTCGAACACAGCATTCCTTTGATACCTGGCGTTTCCGATGTCATTCCGGAGCTTGCGCAGAAATATCTCCTGTCGATATGTACAGGCGCCATGCGAAGCGAGGTCGAATTTATCTTAAGACATCTTGGGTGGTCCGACTTTTTTAAGCCGATCGTCGCATCCGACTCCGTGCAAAGGGGAAAGCCGGATCCTGAAGGCTATATCAGGGCGGTCGACGGACTGATCGATAGGAGTGAGAATCTCCTTCTACCAGAGAATGTGATAGCGATAGAGGATTCGCCGAAGGGAATACGAGCGGCGAAAGATGCCGGGCTTACCTGTATAGCAATTAGCAACACGCACAGCATAGAGCAGCTAAAGGGCGCGGATCAAATCTACCCATCCCTCGCTGATGTGATATTTGAAGAGATAGAATAGGTTTTATTCGTTAAAGATTTTGCCGTCATCCCCGCGAATGCGGGGATCCACATTAAATGAATATTCAACGACTACTGGATTCCGGCTTAAGGCATGCCGGAATGACATTTTGAATGGATAATCGGGTTACCTTATAACCTTCAACAACTCCTCAACCATCTTATACCGTCCAAATGGTGGGAAGATGTAAGCGCCGTTTACCTCTTCGTAATCATGAGCAGCCTCCAGTGATTCCTTAGCGACCGATAGCCCGACCTCCTGCTGGGCCTCCCTGGTCTTGGCCTTTGAGAGTTTATCGGTAACGTGTTTAGGAATCTGCATGCCAGGAACCTCGTTATGTAAAAACTCCGCATTTCTGAGGCTGACGAGAGGCAGGATACCTACGAAGAATGGAATCTTCGGTATGTCAGAAATTCTCTTAAAGAAATTTTCCAGGAGCTTCGGATCGTAGATGGGCTGTGAGAAGACGAACTCCGCCCCCGATTCTACCTTCTGTCTATAGCGATCGATCTCAAGATCTAAATCTACAGCTCCTGGGTTTACACCGCAGCCTATCAAGAATTTCGTAGCCTGCTTTATGGGTCGCCTCGCGAAGTCAAAACCTGCGTTCAGGTTCGATGCAAACCTGATGAGCCCTATGGAGTCGATATCGAAGACGGCGGATGCTTCAGGGTAATGTCCCATCTTCGGAGGGTCACCGGTTATGAGTAAGACGTTGTTTAGGCCGAGCGCGGACGCGCCGATTAAATCCATCTGGATGCCGAGTAGATTTCTATCGCGACAGCAATAATGCACGATGGGTTCGATTCCGACCTTCTCCTTTATGAGAACGGCTAGCGCCAGTGGACTCATGCGCGCCATCGCCCTCGGTCCGTCGGCGATATTTACCGCATCGATTCCCATATCTTGAAGGACCTTCGCTCCATCGATTGCCTTCTTTGGATCAATTCCAAGTGGGGGATCGACTTCGACGGAGATCGAAAACTTATTTCCGAGCGTCTTTCCAAATTTGCTTTTCTCCGCGGCTGGTATTCCCGATACTTCCACGTGTGCCTTGTGCTCAGTCCGCACTCCCTTTATCCTCGTCGCCGGCTTCATCGCCTTTAAGAATCTCTTCATCTCTTTGATGTGTTCGGGGGTGGTTCCACAACATCCACCGATGAGCGCGACACCTAGCTGCGCGTATCTCCTTGCGTATTCCGCAAGGTATTCTGGGCTTGCGAGATAGAGAAGCCTTCCCTGGACCATCTGGGGGAGACCCGCATTTGGCATCGCCGATAGCGGCTTATGTGTTACCTCCGCCATTCGTTTTGCCGCTTCGAAGACACCTTGAGGACCATCACAACAATTTACACCTACGACGTCCGCCCCCCAGTGATCTATGGCGACGGCTGCGTATTCGGGTAATAATCCCTCAAACTCACCCTCGCCGATGTATTTGAGCGAAACCTGCGCGATGATCGGCGTATCGCCGACGGAACGTGCCGCTTGATATGCGATATGGAGTTCATCGAGATGTGTGAAGGTCTCAAGGAGTATCGCATCGACGCCCTCCTTCGTCAGAGCTTCGATCTGTTCACTGAAGATGGCGATCATCTCGTCGCGCTCCATGCCGCCAGCGTCCTTCTTGGTCCATGAGATGGGACCTACCGATCCTGCGACATAGGCCTTTTCTCCTGCAGCCTCGCGTGCGAGCGCGACACCTGCTCGATTTATCGCTTCGACCTTACCCTCAAAACCATGAGCCGCTAGCGCCGGTCTGTTCGCCGTAAACGTATTTGTCTCGATCAATCCTGAACCCGCATTTACGTAATCGCTGTGTATGTCCTTTATAATACTGGGACTTGAGAGGTTTAGCTCATCAAAACACCTG
>CAYWIG010000163.1:0-5155 GCA_964458295.1 uncultured Myxococcales bacterium | reverse complement strand
AACACCTGGTGGAACGTTCACATGAACTCGGCGAATACTTCCGTGGTGAACTAAGAAAGATTGAGCATGATAATATCAAAGATGTGCGCGGCCGCGGGCTCCTCACCGGCCTTGAATTCAAAACCGAGTGTGCACACGATATTTCAGTCGAACTGATGAAAAATGGTATTCTAGCAAAAGATACGCATGGCACGACCATACGCTTTGCACCACCGCTCGTGATTACGAAGGATGAACTTGCTGGAGCATTGAAGACTATTGAGAGGGTTATTTTAAAGTGAAATTCCAAATTTCAAGCACCAAATAACAAATAAATCACAAATTCCAATTATCGAAACAATTGGTAATCGTGGTTTTGGTCATTGAATAATTGGGATTTGAAATTTATTTGGAGTTTGGGATTTGATATTTGTTATTTCATTTTAGATTTTAAAAGAGTGACTGACTATGACCAGCAAAACTGTATTCACTGGCAAAATTATTAATGTAGCCGTAGAGGATGCGCACCTCCCTAACGGCTCTGTGCACAAATACGAAGTGGTACATCATCCCGGTGGCGCATGCGCCGTTCCGATATTCGACAATGGAGATGTTCTTCTTCTCAGACAATATCGACATCCCGCCGGTGACTATCTTTGGGAATTGCCAGCGGGTAAGCTCGATGTCAAAGGTGAAAACCCCATGGAGTGTGCCGCACGCGAACTCATCGAGGAGTCGGGATATAAAGCAGGAAAGATGGAAAAGATCTGCGACTTTTATTCCACACCTGGATTTACTGATGAGATTCTTCATATCTATAGAGCTACAGAACTCACACCTGCAAACATGAAGACCGAATCTCACGAGATTATCGAAGTACACAGATTCACAAAGGATCACGTCGACAGAATGATCTCCGACGGCGAAATCCGCGACGGCAAGACACTGCTTGGGCTCTATGCGTGTGGTTTTGGGATGGATCTACAGGACGAGCCTATTCAGAGAAGGAGCGTTTGATGAGTTTTCAGGAAATGGCAAAAGCATACGACCCTAAAGCCACTGAATCCAAGTGGTATGAATTTTGGGAAAAGAACGGTTATTTCCATGCGCCCGACGAGCCTGAGGGAAAAACATATTGTATCGTTATACCCCCGCCGAACGTCACAGGCGCGCTTCACATGGGCCACGCCCTAAACAACACCCTTCAAGATATCTTGATCCGTTGGAAGAGGATGGATGGATATGCGGCGCTCTGGCAACCGGGCACCGATCACGCCGGCATCGCCACCCAAAATGTCGTCGAACGACAGATCTTGGAGACCGAAGGCAAGAAGCGCCACGATATCGGACGCGAGGCGTTAATCGAAAGAATCTGGAAGTGGCGCGAGGAATACGGCGATCGTATTCTCGCACAGCTTCGTGCAATGGGTGCATGCTGTGATTGGGAGCGCACAAGGTTTACGCTTGATGAAGGACTCTCCAAAGCTGTGCGTGAATGTTTTGTCAGACTATATGATGAAGGGCTCATCTATCGTGGAAAATATATCGTAAACTGGTGTCCAAGATGCCACACCGCACTCGCCGATGATGAGGTCGACCACAAGGATGAGGCAGGCCATCTCTGGCATATCAAATATCCTTACGCAGAAGGTGATGGACATGTAACGGTCGCGACAACGAGACCTGAAACGCTCCTCGGCGACACCGCTGTCGCTGTTAATCCAAAGGATGAACGCTATACAGATCTCATCGGCAAGATGTTAAAACTCCCGGAGACCGGCCGTGAGATTCCCATCCTCGAGGACGATTTTGTCGATGCAGAGTTCGGAAGCGGTGCAGTGAAAGTAACGCCAGCACATGATCCGAACGATTTTCAAATCGGTGAGCGCCACAATCTCCCACGCATCAACATCATGAATGAAGAGGCGGTGATGAATGGGGAGGCTGGTGAGAAGTATGTAGGCATGACACGCGACGATTGCAGAAAGAAGATCGTAAAGGAACTTGAAAAGCAAAATCTGATCGAAAAGGTCGAAGATCACGCACATGCGGTCGGCCATTGTTATAGATGTAAGACGACGATCGAACCTTGGCTCTCCGACCAGTGGTTCGTGAAGATGCGCCCACTCGCAGAAAAAGCGATTCGTGCATCTGAAGAAGGCAAAGTTAAGTTTCATCCGAAGCGTTGGAATCAGTTCTACATGCAATGGCTCGAGAACGCTCGAGACTGGTGCATCTCCAGACAAATCTGGTGGGGACATCGTATACCTGTATGGTATTGCAGCAATGAACAGTGTCCACCTATCGTCAGCCGCGAAGACCCTACGGAATGCCCTCATTGCGGCAACACGGACGTAGTTCAGGATGAGGATGTCCTGGATACATGGTTCTCCTCAGCGCTATGGCCATTCTCAACGCTCGGCTGGCCGGATAAAACTCCAGAGCTTGAAGCGTACTATCCAACAAACACCCTTTCGACCGACAGGGGGATCATCTACTTCTGGGTTGCCAGGATGGTGATGATGGGACTTAAGATGATGAACGATATCCCATTCTCGGACGTCTACATCCACGGTACAATCCTTGATGAGCAGGGTCGCAAGATGAGCAAGTCGCTCGGCAACGGCATCGACCCGCTGGACATCATCAGCACATATGGTGCTGATGCGATGCGCTTCTCGCTGGTAGTTCTTTCCACCGAAGGTCAGGACTTAAAGCTCTCCGAATCGAAGTTCGAGATGGGCAGGAACTTCTGCAACAAACTCTGGAACGCAACGAGATTCGCGATGATGAACTTGGAGGGCGCACCTGATGAAACGAAGGATAAACATCGAACACTCGCCGACAGGTGGATATTAAACCGCCTGCAGACTACTATCAATTCTCTCAGAGAGTCGATGGACGACTATAAATTCAGCCTCGCTGCTCAGACGTTATATCATTTCATCTGGAATGATTTCTGCGATTGGTATCTGGAAGCGACAAAACTCGCAATGTCTGACGGTGTGGAGCCCAAAACCAAGGCCGCCTCGCAAGCTACTCTAAAATATGTACTGACGGAATCGATCAAACTGCTGCACCCATTCCTCCCATTCATCACGGAGGAGCTGTGGCAACATCTGAATCCGAATTCCGAGAGCATAATGATAACGAAGTTTCCCGAGGCCTCGAAAAAACTTCCATTCGTAGATAATAGTGCTCATTTCGACATCGCCCGCGATATCATATCGGCTATCAGAAATGTCAGGGGCGAACACAACGTGAAGCCAGGACAGAAGATCAACGCGATAGTCAAAACTTCCAACAAGAAACAGACGAAGGTGGTCGACGAGTGCAAGGACTACATCATATTTCTATCCAGACTGGAGAATCTCGATGTCGGGACGGACGTAGAAATACCGAAGCAAGCCGCAACCCAGGTCGTCGATGATCTCGAGGTTCATATCCCTTATGCTGGATTAATTGATGTCGCAGCCGAGAGGGCGAGAGTCGAGAAGGAGATCAAGAAGTCGGAGGGAGAACTTGAGGGAATCAGACGGAAGCTTTCAAACGAATCGTTTATCTCAAGGGCTCCGAAGGATATCGTCGATCGCGAAAAGGAGAGGCTCGCGGCCGGTGAGGATAAACTCTGTAAGTTAAACGATGCTTTGATGAAATTGGACTAGGATTAAAAGGTATTCATTTTGGATCATCTCGAAACATTACTGAGGCTGGCACTCGAGGAGGATATCGCTTCCGGCGATATCACTTCGATTGCTACGATCGATCCTGAAGCCACATCCACGGCCAAGATCTTAGCAAAGGACGATCTAGTCCTATCCGGGATAGAGATCGCGCGCTCGATATTTCAGACGATCAATAAGGATATATCATTTACGTCTCAAAGAAATGACGGCGATCGATGCGCCTGTGGCGAGCCCATAGCCTCCCTCGAAGGAAACACCAGAGCACTACTTCTAGGTGAGCGCACGGCTCTAAATTTTCTACAACATCTATCCGGAATCGCTACGCTGACGGGAAAATTCGTCGATGCAGTCGCCGGCACGAAAATTCAGATTTTGGATACGCGAAAGACGATTCCAGGTTATCGGATACTCGAAAAGGTCGCAGTTACGGATGGCGGCGGAACTAATCACCGAATCGGCCTCTATGATCATTTTTTGATTAAGAACAATCACATCGCCGCTGCAGGATCTATCACCAAAGCTCTTGAGCTTGCGCACAAGGCTAGAGGAAAGGATCAGCGGATCGAGATTGAAACTCGCACGCTCGATGAAGTCCAGGAGGCGCTCACGGGAAATCCCGACATCATAATGCTCGATAATATGAATCCTGATGATGTAAAAAAAGCGGTCGCTATAATCGATGGAAAGGTGAAGACCGAAGTTTCAGGAAACATGTCACTGGAACGTATCGAAGATTATAAGGACACCGGAGTCGACTATATATCGGTCGGCGCCCTCACCCACTCCGCACCAGCTGCAGACATACATATGCTGATCGAATAAAAAGCGTCCGACGCTTTTTATTCGCATCCTTATACGTCGCAACCCATCCCAACCCCTGGGGTTGGGATGGTTTCTAGAATTTCAAAAATTGTTTCACATGAAACATCGGACAAAACGCGTAACTTTTCTAAATACTAATCAAGACTTAGGCGAAGTTTGAGCCTCTCGCGATATCCGTCGAAGCTTTCAATTTGCCTTCGTGCCACGCCAGACTCTATAGCTGCCTTGGCGACGGCCGGCGCCTCCCAGAGGAGAACCCGCGGATCGAGCGGTTTTGGAATAATATATTCGGGACCAAATTCGATATGATCGACATCATACGCCTCACATACATCCTCGAGCACGGGCTCCCTTGCGAGTTCGGCCAAAGATATCGCGGCGGCCTTCTTCATCTCCTCATTGATCGCCGTTGCCGCAACATCGAGTGCGCCCCTGAAGATGAATGGAAAACCAAGGACGTTATTCACCTGATTGGGATAATCGGAGCGTCCCGTCGCCATGATCGCATCGGGCCTTACGGAGTGAACGTCCTCGGGCAAGATCTCCGGATCGGGATTCGACATCGCGAAGATGATCGGCTTATCGGCCATCTTCGCAACCATATCCTTTTTGACGAGACCAGCTGAAGACAGACCGATAAAGATATCCGCATCCTTCATGACTTGAGT
>CAYWIG010000162.1:0-5157 GCA_964458295.1 uncultured Myxococcales bacterium | reverse complement strand
ATCGAAGGCCTTAGCGGATATGCCCTTGAAATCGCGAACCCTAGGAAGGGCTACGTTCACGAGCTTATTCATAAACTCATACATATAGTTTCCGCGGAGAGTAACCCTGGCGCCTACGGACTGGCCCTGGCGAAGCTTAAAATTAGCGATCGACTTCTTGGCCTTCGTAATCACAGGCTTCTGTCCCGTGATATCACCGATCTCACTCGCCGCCCTCTGTAGAATTTTGATATCCTGCAGAGCTTCTTTCACGGAGGTGTTGACCACTATCCTCGTGAGTTTCGGAACTCTCATCCGGTTTTTTAAATTCAGCCTCTGCATAAGGGCAGGAACGCACTCTTCAAAATATTTCTTCTCCATCTCAGAAGGCACCTTCGGCTTCAACTCCTTCTTCGGCTTGTCCTTCTTCTTGGTTTCTTTCTCACCCTTGGCAGACGCCTGCTTCTGAGGTTTAGCCTTTTTCTCAGGCTTCTTCTCCGCCTTCTTCTCGGGCTTCCCCTCTGTCTTTTTCTCTTTCTTTTCCTTTACCTCAGCCACCTTTGGCCTCCTAACTTATCACTGAATCCAGATTATCATGAATCCAACATTTCGCCGGATTTTCTGGATATACGAACCTTCTTATCTTTAACTATTTTATGACCGATGCGCGTAGCCTTCACCGCCTTCTCATCATAGTACATCACATTTGAAACATGGAGCGGAGCTTCCTTCTCTACGATCCCACCCTGGCGATGCTGTTGATTAGGCTTCTGGTGCCTCTTCACAAAGTTCATCTTCTCGATCCAAACGCGATTCTTGGATCTATCCAGACGCAACACCTTGCCGATTTTGCCCTTCTCCTTGCCGGCAATTATCTTAACCGTATCGCCCTTTTTGATTCTCATAAAACACCTCTCAAGCAATTCAAAATTTATAATACCTCTGGAGCGAGTGAAATGATTTTCATAAATTTCTTTCCACGAAGCTCTCTTGCAACAGGTCCAAAGATACGCGTACCAAGTGGCTCATTCTGTTCATTTATAAGGACTGCGGAGTTATCGTCGAAGCGAATCGTCGAACCGTCGCTCCTCTTCAGTGATTTTTTTGTACGGACGATGACCGCTTTCTTAACATCACCCTTCTTGACCTTCGACTTAGGCATAGCCTCCTTGACCGATACGACTATTATGTCGCCGATAGAAGCATAACGCCTGCGCGAACCGCCAAGAACCTTGATACACCGAAGCAGCTTCGCACCCGAGTTATCCGCAACATCAAGTTCTGACATATGTTGAATCATAATCTACTCCTAACGCCCTAGCATTTAGCTACTGCACAAATTATTCAGCCGACTTCTCCAAAATTGAATCGACGCGCCAACGCTTCCTCTTGGACAGTGGCCTGCACTCACGAATCAAAACCGTATCACCCGCTTTGCATTCGTTTTTCTCATCATGGGCCATGAACTTCTTCTTCTTTCTGATGTATTTCTTGAACCTAGGTTCCAGCACGGTACGCTGAACCAGGACCGTAATACTCTTATCCATAGAGTTACTGACGACCTTACCAATTTTTGTTTTGTATTTGCGAACGTTTTC
Organism: uncultured Myxococcales bacterium; assembly: GCA_964458295.1. Lineage (GTDB taxonomy): Bacteria > UBA10199 > UBA10199 > 2-02-FULL-44-16 > JAAZCA01 > JABGOS01. The sequence continues at coordinate 3,580 of CAYWIG010000162.1, read as the reverse complement.
CATATCAGCGCATCTCCTTTCCAGCTTCCGCCCTGCGCTCAACCAGAACCGTCTTTATCCTAGCCAGATCATGTCTAGCTTTTCTGATATTTCTCGTCTGTTTGAGTTGGCCGGAGTTCTTGCGAAAGCGCAAACGGAAGATCTCCTCTTGGAGCTCGTTCGTCATTTTCAAAAGCTCTTCGGTCGACTTTTCTCTCACCTCATTTGGCTTCACGGTATTCCTCCCGAACCACTATTTTCGTTTTAACTGAAAGCTTGTGTGACGCCAACCTCAAGGACTCAACAGCGACATCCTTCGGCACGCCCTGCATCTCATACAGCATCCTGCCGCGCTTCACAGGTACAACCCATTCCTCGGGATTTCCCTTACCCTTACCCATCCTCACCTCAGCAGGTTTCTTGCTGATAGGGATATCAGGGAAGATACGAACCCAGAGTTTTCCTCCACGTTTAGCAGCACGGCTCATCGCCATACGTGCAGCTTCAATCTGCCTCGCCGTCACGCGTCCATGAGATACAGCCTGAAGACCGTAATCACCGAACGAGAGATTACATCCTCTCCTCGCGATCCCGCGAATACGGCCCTTCTGTCTCTTCCTAAATTTTGTCTTCGTCGGTTGCAGCATAACATCTCCACTACGTTTTAACTGTGTGAGTTAGATTGCCTGAGACTTATCTTCACCTATGATCTCACCCTTATAGACCCATGTCTTGACGCCGATGATTCCATAGGTGGTTTTCGCTTCCGCATAACCATAGTCGATATCGGCCCGAAGCGTGTGCAGGGGCACGCGACCCTCGCGATACCATTCACGACGTGCAAGTTCAGCACCACCAAGACGACCGGCACAGTGTATCTTTATACCCTCAGCTCCCAATTTCAGGGCGGACTGAACCGCCTTCTTCATAGCCCTTCTAAAAGCGACACGCCTCACCAGCTGCTGCGCCACATTTTCAGCCACGAGTTGAGCATCGATCTCAGCCTTCCTCACCTCTTTAATATTAACCGTAACCTCATCCGCGACCTTTTTCTGAACATCGAAACGGAGCGCATCGATACCAGCACCCTTCTTACCGATGACGAGGCCGGGCCTTGAGGTATAGATATTGATAACGACCTTGCCTGCGGCCCTGTCGATCTCAATTCTGGATACTCCGGTGTGTGCGAGGCGCTCCTTGATAACCTTACGAATGAAGCTATCCTCGTGAACCTGTCTCTGATAGACGCCCTTAGGCGCATACCAGTGAGATACCCAGGTCTTCGTGGTGCCTAACCTAAATCCGATTGGATGAGTTTTCTGTCCCATAGTAGTTGCTCCAAAGTTCTATATTATTGACGTTCATCAAGCGTTACACTTACTCTGCTGGAACGCTTCAGTAGGGGCGTCGCCATACCTCTCGCCCTTGGCATCCAGCGCTTCATGGTAGGACCCTTATCGACAAGCAGTTCCTTCACGAAAAGGTTGTCAAGATCCATACCGCCCTTCTGATCCGCATTCGAGACCGCGGATTTAATCAGTTTAAGAAGAGGTCTCGCGGCGCGCTTTCTGCAGAAAGTCAAATAATCGACTGCCGCTTGAACATCCTTACCGCGAAGCTCCTTTGCGACTACGCGAATCTTTCTCGGCGTAATTCTAACCATTTTTATACGTGCATTAACAGTCATCACTTACCTCCCACAGCGACCTTCGTCTTCTTGTCACCAGAGTGGCTTCTGAAAAGCCTCGTTGCAGCGAACTCACCCAACTTGTGTCCGACCATATTCTCGGTGACGAAAACCGGAATGAACTTCCGACCGTTATGTACGGCTATCGTCAGGCCGACCATATCCGGAATGACCGTCGAACGTCGCGACCACGTCCTTATCAACTGCCTGTTTTTCACATCCTGTGCATTTTGAATCTTACGCAGAAGATGATCATCAATGAATGGACCTTTTTTAAGTGAACGTGCCATATCTCACCCTATATTAAATTTCTTATTTTTTCCTTCTATCCTTCACTATAAAACGTTGCGTCCTTGGGTTCTTGCGAGTCTTCATACCCTTCGTACACCATCCCCATGGAGAGACGGGATTTCTTCCACCGGTTGTTCTTCCCTCACCGCCGCCGTGCGGATGGTCGACCGGGTTCTTGGCTGAGCCCCTGACGTGCGGACGTCTGCCCATGTGACGGACCCTGCCTGCCTTACCCAGTTCAACTTTTTCATAATCGACGTTACCAACCTGACCGATCGTAGCGACGCAGTCCTTGTGAATCATCCTGACTTCACCCGATGGAAGCTTCAACTGACAGTAGGTCCCCTCACGGGCCATGAGCTGCGCGACAGAGCCCGCGCTCCTCACGATCTTTCCTCCAGCGCCTGGACGGAGTTCGATGTTATGAACGCCCGTACCCAGAGGGACATTTTTCAGCGGCATGGCATTGCCGGGAGATACCTCGGCGTTGTCCGAAGACATCACCTTTTGACCTACCGATAGGCCCACAGGTGCAAGAATGTATCTCTTCTCACCGTCTGCATAGGACAGGAGCGCAATTCTGGCTGAACGGTTGGGATCATATTCGATCGTCTCAACCTTGGCCGGAATATTAACCTTATCCCTTCTGAAGTCGATGATACGATACTTCTTCTTGGCACCACCGCCGCGATGCCTCATCGTAATTCTGCCGTTTGAGTTCCTACCGCCGGTTTTCGCGAGCGACTGTATAAGACCCTTCTCCGGACGCTTCCTCGTAATATCGGAAAAGTCGTTTACGCTCATTCCACGACGGCCTGCTGTTGTCGGTTTGTAGTTCTTATTCGCCATAATCAAACCTCGCTCATTCCCCACTGGGCGGGTGTAAAATCAAGTTAATTGATAATTACGCACCTTCAAGGAAATCGATTCTATCACCTTCAACTAAAGTTACGATTGCCTTCTTCCAATCAGGGGTCTTTCCCAAATTTTTTCCAACGCGTTTATACTTCCCAGGAACCCTCATCGTCCTAACACCCTCAACCTTCACTTTGAAGAGATCCTGAATAGCATTTCTCACATCATGTTTTGTAGCCTTCTTATCCACAGCAAAACAGTACTGATTGCTCATCTGTTGTGCCAACGAACCCTTCTCAGTGATAAGAGGTTTTTTTATAACATCGGTCGTCTTCACGGCTTCAACACCTCCTGGACCTTGATCAGAGCATCCTTCATTATAATTGTGTGTTCATACCTAATGATGTCGTAGACGTTGATGCCTTCAGTTCTGATAAGCTTGATTCCATTGATATTTTTCACGGACCTCTCGAGGTTCTCATCCTTACCTTCGACGACGAGGAGACCTGAGTTGACACCGATATTCTTAAGCTTGCCGACCGCTTCCTTCGTCTTGATCTCCTTCATCGGAAAACCGTCGAGAATCAGGAGCTTGCCCTCGCTCTGCTTCTGCGTAAGAGCAGCCCTTACAGCACCTCGCCTGGCCTTCTTCGGCATGCGATAGCTATAATCACGTGGCATGGGGCCGAAGGCCTTACCACCACCGACGAAGATAGGAGCTGTCTTGGCACCGTGCCTTGCACGTCCAAGGCCTTTTTGCCTGTATAT
>CAYWIG010000161.1:0-5163 GCA_964458295.1 uncultured Myxococcales bacterium | reverse complement strand
CAAGAAGTTTTCAATGATTTCCTCCAGGTGGTGCGCTAGAAACTTGAATTCACCGACGGTATAGGGTGTATACTGCAGTACACGCTTATTTCGAATCTACGTAATTTCTCCATTACTCCCCGACGATAATTATTAGGAGACAATAACCAACCGATGGGGAGGATATAATGAAGAAAAGTTTATTGGCAGTGATGCTGGTCGCAATCTTCTTGGTAGTTGGATGTGGTGGAAATGATGATTATGAAGAGGGCGGAGGCGATGATGGTGGCGAAGAGATTACGGTGGAAATTGGTGATGGTGAGGAACAACCAATAGGAGGCGATATGGTACCTCCGGCACCAAGTGGTGAAGTATCCCCTGGGGAAGATGGTGCTGGCGAGGAACTCGAGCCGGTAACGATTGAAAGGCCGACGAGAAGAAGGAGGGGAGGCGGCAGTGATGATAGTGAGCTCACAGTGCGTCTCAGCCCTAGGTTACCTGACGCGGTGGTCGATGTTGAATATAATAAGAGCATCGGAATGATGTTTAGCGGTGGAGATCGCAATTATACAATTACGGCTGACGATCTACCCTCCGGTTTGTCATTTAACGCGGGTACCAGGAGGATATCGGGTGTGCCGACGAGCGTTGGTCACTATGAAATCACATTCAATGTAACCGACGGTGAGGGTGCGACCGCGAGCGCCACATCTCGTATGACTGTTAAGGATAATATTGCGCTGAACGTCATTATGGTCACTCCAAATGGAGATGAAGAGGTAATCTCAGATGATGACTGGGAGGAGACGAAAATTGATCCAAACGCTCAGATGATGGCCAAGGTAACTGGAATGGCAACGAATTATAGATGGAAAATATATGTCAATGGTTCTGAACAGAATGTAGCTGAAGGGGCGGAAAATGCAATTATACTCCCTGAAGGGACTTCGCATGAGCAGCACATCAGGATAAAAGTTGAAGTTGCAGATGAATATGGAAGTAATGATCATTTTTCCGGTACATTTCTTATGAAGAGGGACCGCTGTCTAGATGATGTGAAGGTAAGGTGGAGCGCAACTGAAAGTCGGATTGAGGTAACCGGTGGTAAAGGTCCATATATCTGGAATAATCTCAAGTATTCCATAACGAAGTATGATTACGACGGGAACGTGATAAATGGTTCGGGCTTGTGGATACCTCTGAATTATAATGAGCCTGGGTATACCGACGTCGGAGAGTTGGAGATACCGGAATATGCAGACCAGGATGCAAGCGGTGGATTTCTCACCGTGAATACGCCTGCCCTGATCAGGGGAATGGATAATGCGACATCAGGCTATGATGTTAACGTTAAAGTTGATATTCAGAATTCATGCCCTGAATCCGACGTTACTCACTTCGAACACCTGGTTGAAGGGAAGAGATATGAGATGGATGTAACACTCGATGACTTGTATATACAGTGCGACTTTGAAGATATTACGCATGTCAACAATGCACAAAGCACAAATATAGGTTTCCATATTTACGTTGGTGAAGTCATCGTTGCTAAGGCGGGATTGGATTCATATAAGCTCAACGAATGTGAGGATGGTAAGGAATACGAATGTGAAAAGGCCGTAAAATTTGAACATAACGGTGGAAAGATGCTGACTGAATATAGCATCAATGATATTACGGAGTTTAGAATTAGGATGCATAAATCAAAATGTACAGCAGGATTAGGAAATACCCAAAAGTTTGATATCGATATGATCTGGTGTAAGTTGTTTACGCAGTCAGAATCCAAAGATAACTGGTATGCTATCTACTATGATGGTACGGAAGTGTTGATTGAGAATCCAGATTTTCAGGAGGAAATCGATGAAGGGAAGTTTCCGGATGCGGGTCCAGATCATGTAAATCAAAATGAGGCGGGAGGTACCATAGGAAGAAGCGGTGTTAATGCCAAGAAATATAAAGTCTTGAATGAATTTCTTGACTATCCTAACATATGGAAACCGGTCGAATCGATACCTGAACAGTATGATACACCGATTCATAGAGGATGGGGTGCGGAGGATAGAGGTTTTGGCATATTCTAGTCTTCTCACTGTTGCAATTGGGAGGAGGGGATGATGTTAAATTCAAGTAATTACCATTCATTGAAAGTTGGATTGACCTGCATGGCCCTACTGATGACATTGATAATCGGCGGAGCATGCCAGGCTGCTTCAGAAAAATCTAGTTCCGGTAAGCACACACAAGTGAAGGAGGAATCTACACAGAAAGCTGGCCAGCTGACAACGATAACCGGTGACTACTTTCCATCTAAGGGAGCTAACTTCGTTGTAGAAGACGTTCTCGTTCAATATCGCGGTGATCATGGGGCCAAAGGCCACCATGACAAATACGCGGGCAAGAAGGTAAGCGTTACCGGGTATGTATTCGAAAACGACTGCAAGGACAAGATGGGCCAATGCTGGGGAGGGGATTGGATTATGAAAGATGTTCAGGAAATAAGGATAGTTGAATAAATATCACGAACTCGCTTAACATGTTGGAATGTAGTTTATTAGAGAAATGTAAGTATCCTCAAAAGCGGATAAGGATTATGATCGAAGATTAAGACTGAAATCATGATCAAGAATTGCTATCTCAGCTTATAGAGCATCTTGACGACTTGGAGAAGCTGATCTTGGAGATGATCACTCTTATCATCCGACATGTATCCAAAAGCAACGGCGACATCGAAGACAGCCGAAACCTCCTGTGCAGATCCGATGGCGATATCGAAGAATCGCCTTCTCTCCTTAACCGATCGCCTTCCGTTGCCCTCAGAGATATTAAGAACGACGCTGGATAATGCACGCTTAAGCTGATCTACCAGATATGCAGTTCCAGTCGGCCAGCTCCTTATGAGTTCTGGCATCTGTTTTGCCACCGAAAGCGCTACCATATAGCATTTCAACCGCTGATGACTAAACATAAACACCTCCCTGTGGTTTAAATCATCAAGGCCTTCGTGAGGGTGGAGGCCTTGATAATTTAAACCACATGAGGAGGATTTATATGAATCATCAGCGGTTGAAATGCTACAGGTTGCTCATCGTATTCGCAAAACGGATGCCAGAACTCATAAGATCTTTGCCCCGAGGAAACGGCTATATCGAGGATCAGCTTAAGCGTGCATTATCCAGCTCCATATTAAATTTAAGCGAAGGCAACGGCAGGCGGAGCAAGAAGGAGAGGAATCGATTCTTCGATATTTCTCTTGGATCGATAGCTGAGGTGGCTTCTATTATCGATATATTCTGTGCTTATGGTTATATATCGGCTAATGGATCAGAAGACCTGAAATCAATACTAAGAAATGCTTATGCGATGATCATCAATCTTAAGAAATGTAATCTGCCATTCTAATATCTTTAGTCTTAAGCTGACTCTTAAGCTTCGTCATAATTCTTAATCTATGCTTAGGAAGAAGTCTTAGAGATTTTCTTATTCAACTGTTTAAAATGATTCTTAGCAGGTGGAAATGCTTTAGCGATAGTCTTCAGCGTCGGCAAAAGCCTCTTTGCCTCCTCATAATTCTGATAATCCAGCATGATATCAGCGTATGTTCCGTAGAGACTATACCTGAGATCGGGACTGAGCCTATCCTTTTCATCGAGTGCCTTTGCCTTTTCAAGATATTCCAAGGCCCTGTCGTACTCCCTCTTCTGATAGTAAGCGTCGCCGAGGGATATGAATATTGTGGGACGAAAACGCCTGATCAAACCTGCAGCTTCGCCCTTCGGTCCGGTAGAAAAGTCGAGGGCGGCTTCGAGATATTCGATCGTGTCGTTGATATTGCCGATCCGTTGGGAGGCGAGTCCCATATTGATCATAAGTTCGACGCTTGTCGTGTAGCTGTCGACCTGTTGGGAGAGCCTGAATCCTTCGTCGTAATGTGTGATAGCATCCTTAGGATTGCCGGTTCTAAGCTCCAGATTTCCCAGACCATTTAGGATCCTCACCTGAAGGTTCAGCATATGACGATCTTTGGCGATCTTCAATCCCTTCTGATATTCCTTTCTGGCCGAATCGAATTTTTTTATACTGTTATGACAGAGGATGGTTCCGAGGAGATAATAGAGGTTGGGTGTCCGATCGAGATTGTTGATTTTCTCGAAAAATTTTATATCCCTCTTTATAATTTTTAAAGCCTTCTTTACCTCCCCCTTGCGGAGGAGGGCCTCGCCAAGTTCGTTGTTGGTAATTTTTGATAGTTCATCGGACTTGAGCAACTTTCCGGCTATCGATTCGGAACGCTCGAATTTATTTATAGCCTCTTCAATATTTCCGCTCCTGAGTTCGATACCGGCGAGGTAATTTTCAAACGTCAGTTTCCACGTGATGAGGGTTTTATGTTTTCCCGATAGCTTCAAGCCTTCGGAAAAAGCCTTGGAGGCATGTTTGAGTCTTCTCCTCCTCATCTCAAGCCTGCCGATGCATTCAAGCGATTTTAATTTCAATTCCAGTTGAATGGACTCAGACGCTTTAATTTTACTCAATTTCTTATAATATAATATGGCCTGACCGTAGCTGTGCATCTCCTTATATGCATTTCCGATCCTGATGAGTGTTTCGGAGGATTCAGTCCAATCATTGGAGGGGAGTATTTCAATCAACTCCTTCAGATGGTTGATGCCTTCGAGGATCTTTCCATCATCGAACGCCAGATTTGCCAACTCCTTCAATGAATCCCTCTTCCCCTCCCGCTTGCTGCCATAGGCGATGTGGGGGAGGAGCTCTGCACCGGTTTTTTTCTTATGGCCCTTGATGTAAATGGCAATTGCATCATGGCACTTTTCGATGTGTACCTTGCCATAGTTTTCAAGTATGGCGTTCGAATAGAGAGGGTTTGGAAATGAGAAGCTGCCCTTGGAATCCTTAATCAGTATTCCTGACTCGACGAGTGAAAGAAGTTCGCGTGCTGCCTTCCCGCTATAATCCGTCAGTTGTAGCTCACCGATGCTGACCGGCCTGTGCCAGCATGCTACGGTGAAGGCGAGATCACACGCTTCAGGGGGAAGTTCATTCAGGCGTCGCATCAGGGATGTCGTGAGGGACTTAGATGGTGACATCTCAGAAAAATCGATGCCGATGGCTTTCAGCGTCTTCGCGTCAGGTCTGCCCGCTAAAGAGAAGAGGCGACCTTTG
>CAYWIG010000160.1:0-5168 GCA_964458295.1 uncultured Myxococcales bacterium | reverse complement strand
TGACGCTCTTGGGAAACCCCGGACCAGCGAAGCGCAGTCCGGGGAGGAGGTCATTATTCTTCAATGCTCGCTATAGCTGCTTCGATTGCCATTAAGAGACTACTTGCTCTGTCATGGCCTCGTATTGCCTCCTCATTTTCAGCGTTCAGCTTAAGAACCCGTGCATATAGGGTGCGTGCCATCTTCAGATCATCACTGAACTGAGACCAAGAAAAATTGCCAGCACCTTTGACGTGTGATTTGGGATGTATCTTTGAGGCAGCCCTCTTCCCTAATGCGGTAGTTGAGCGTTCCTCAAAGGCTGCTGCTGCTCTTAAGGCTCTATCTGGATCGTCCGTGTTTTCAAGAAAATCCAACAGGATCACCTCTGGAACATCGGAATCCGGTATTGTATCGTCGAAATGAGTCGAAGTGAAGAGGTGGTTCACCCAATTTTCAGAAGCTCGACTTGCTAGAGCACCCTCAACCTCCGGCGTCTGCTTGCTCTTAGGAATAAGCATCTCCAACTGCTCAGGAGTTAAATCCCTCTCATGGCGACCGATGTGATAAGCAGCAACGACAGGATTACTCAGTTCATGAACCAGCCTTCCTCGATAAAAATGTATAATTGCACTTTCACCCGTGCTTAAAAATTCAAGAATGGCACGTTTTATATTATTCTCAATGGCCCATCTGAGTGTTGCATCGAGATCAAAATCAAGATGTCTCCGACTATATGGATAGACGGCTCCCACGGCTTCATGGAGTCCATGCCACTCATCGTAGCGCGTATACTCGGCGCCATCCAAATATTCCCTAATAACCCTTGCATGTCTTGGATCGATTCCTTGAAGGGCTTCCTCGTCGATTCTTCTAAGCCTTATTCTGATGGATTCAGTCTGTCCCACGATATCGCTGACCCTGTTGAGAAACGAATTCATCCAGATGCTGTAATCGCCGCAGAGACTGTTTGCGTAATCGTTATTCAACGAGACAACGTCGCCCGCGGAATTGATAGCGCCCATTTCAAATTCTAGAAGTTCGGCTATGCGCCCTTCGCCGAGCTCCCCTCCACCGACCTCAGCTTCCAACTCGACTAAAAAGTTATTCGTAACGGTTCTGAAATGATCTAGTCTATGAAAGAGCGATAGCGCCTTTCTATATCTTGTTAAATTGATTTGAGCGGTACTGGCTCTGCTAAATAATTCATAGTTTAGCCCTTCGCCAATATCATCACTGCCAGCTCGAGCTCTCTGTCTCCTTATCGCGGATAATTCTTCAAGGACCCCTTCAATGTCAGACGTTGCAACGACTTCATCCCTAAAGTGAATATTTCTTGCAGCACCCTCTCGCCAATGTCCCCTGGGCAGCGATAATGCTTCGTTTAATGCTACATTGTAATGACGTATGGCACTGGATCTATTTCCTTCTCTAGCAAAGACCATTCCGGCAAGCCTAGAAATATGGAATGCGATACTCCTCGGATTGTATCTTCGCATGCCAGCCGTAGGATTATAGTGCGGACGCAAGTCGTTGTAGTGATTCCATATCGCCCTCAGCACTTCGAGCATTTCTGCAGACTCGATTTGTTCATAGCGAGAGTAGAGAGCTCTTATTAAGGACTGAGGTGCTAAAGTCGTAAGGGGTACTCGTCCGAATTCAAGCATCCTGGTGAAGTATACTTCGGCGAGCTGTTCTATTTCATCGTAATATCTTTGATGTCTCTCCCGCGCTTCAGCTAAAGCCTCTTCTATGACGGGGCGCTCCTCCGCTGATGGTGGTTTCCAATCGCTCAGCATCGCACGCGTTCCAGAGGGGCCTTGAAGTCTATAGTGAAAACCGCGTACAGCATCGCTTAAATCCTCTTCCGCAATTCTAAGGACATCCACCATCTCATCGGGTGTTACGAGTCTTCCCGACTCACCGGCGACCAATTCTCTTATATACCGCATGATTCTCGTGCCCTGCGGTTCAACATGTGCAGAAATCGTGGCACTGCGTTTTTTCCATCTGGCTCTTTGATCCTCTGCAACGATCCTACGAGCTTCGGAAACTATTTCGGAACTTCTAGGCTCAGCGGGCTGCTCGTCCTCCGTTGTTTCGTAGAACTCAAGGACCTCGAGTGCCTCCTGTAACGCTTCAAGCGCCTTGGGATCGCTTCCATCCAGCTGATTTTCGAGATATCGTCTGGCACGCGCCAATGGATCATCTGTGCCGGCTGCCTGTGATATCGATACGACTTTTAAAAAGGGTCGTTTGGCGTTGGCGTCACCATTACCATCCGTACCATCCCCATCACTGCCGCCGGCTCCTCCATCGTCTGAAGATCCTGATGAACTTGCGAGCATCATGCCGCCCGACAGAGCAGGAGTTCCTCCACCCGCTATTGTCAATCCACCACCTGCGTGGTGAGCGTATGATGGTCTGTGTCTGGGGATGAAACCTTGAAATGGTATTGATGGAAGGCCTTGTATTCCGAGATTATCTGGAAGTTCGCCACCCAACGTGTCTGATCCAGTTTCCTGTTGTTCAAAGTATGGTAAGATTCCAGCTGAATTAAGGTGTGATAACCCAAAATTACCTAAATCAACGTTTGCCTCAGTAAATGTTGTAGGGCCACTCCATTCAGGAATGTCCGTCATGCTGATTGTTATAGGACTGTCTGCAAAAGGGGTGGAGCCAGTCCAGGATGGAGCTGAAAATGTGGCAAATAGCGATAAAGGAGTGGTAGTAAATGATTTTGGATTCATAGACATATTTTCTATTCCGTTGGCTGCTTATTCAACATTTCCATCATCGTATCTTCGATCGCCTTTTTATACCCCTGATATCCGTTCACGAAATCATCGACGGTGATGTAGTATGGTACGTCCGGAATTACGCCTACATTCTCGAGATAGTTTGTCGGAACGCCACTGTCGGTCATAACTGCAATCGGGCGGACGGTGAGTGATTCTGTCTGGCTTATGCGAAAATCTGAATGTCCTATGACACTCGTAGTCTCGACGTTTCCACCGGCACCGCAGGTCGTACCGCCGAACATTACGACTCGCTTTGCATCCTGCAGTGGAGCGGGAGTCATGTCAGCAGTGGATATCGACCACTCGTTGATGAGCATCAATATCGGTTTCGTGTATACCGTCTTCACACCTTCATCCGTGAAGTGCGGGTGGATATATCCATCTGTGAAACATAGCGATACGGGATCGGTCAGAGGCCTTCCCTCCTCGATGGCGGCCCTGATCTCATCGATGATCTTCTTTGCAATCTCCTGGTCGCGCTGCTGATCGGCCTGCTCGGTGAGGTGAATATACCATTCCTCCATTGACTTCAGGAAGTGTCTGTTCGCCCTGAGTTGGAATAGATTAGACGGAATGGATTCGCTGACTAGGAATTCGGAGACGACCTCCCCCAAACAGATCCATCCACCGCCGTTGTCGGTCTGATCGATTAATAGGGCGTCTGTCTCCTTCTCGAGATATGGAATCTGTTCTTCAAGATATTTGATCCAGCCACTCCACTCCTGCGGGGCCCAGGTCGGTATGCGCAAAAATCCAATCCTGTATCCGTTTAAAAGGAAGATACCACTTACCAGTGGTGAATTGGTTCTCTTGACGTAACTCTCCCACATCGGGAAGAACGGTTCCGGATCGCGGATTCGTCCATGCACTCCCTTTTCAGAATCTATTCCAGACCAGCGAAGTATCTCCAAAGGATTTTTGATCTTATCGAAATTCGCAACCTCGGATTTAGGCGTTATCGGTTCGATAGGTTGAACGGGTACCAAGATCGGAAGCTCCGTTCCAGCGAGAGGCTTTCCCTCCATCGCCCACTCGAGTGTAACCGCTTCCATCGTTCCTCTCGATTGTGAGAAAATATCCAGATAAACCGGTCCAGATGGAATGTATGGATAGTTGCGCTGACGACGATGTGTCAACGTACCTGCAAGAAAGCGCATTTCAGCGAGCCAGTTTCCCTCGCTTTCGTATTGGGAAAGTTCGTCGATAATCTCATGAACGGGGATCCCATCCATGGCGACCAGCTCGTCGCCGCGTTCGTATGGAAAAACGTCCTCTGGCAACTCTTCACGATCGATATTTGCGATAAGGACGCGATCTTCGACGTAGTCGCAAGTAAAACCCAGGTCAGCTCTGTAGTTCGAAGGGAGGATGAACCAGTTGTGCGTATCCTTTACGCCGCCGCTGAATTTCGCCATCGCAGCATAAAACTCGAGATCCGTTAAATTCTCCTTATAGGCCTCGGCGACGAGTTTAGAAGTGAGATCGCCAAATGAGATGCCCAGCGATTCCTCCTTCCACTGAAGCGGAGCGTATCTGTGTTCGAAGAGGGCGATCATGGTCTGTGCATCGGAGATCCGCTGCTCCCTCGTGAGAAGTGCGTCTGCAGACGTTGCAGTTGCAAGCATGATCACTGCCAAAAGGATTGAATAGTATTTCTTGAACATATCTGTTCCCCTTTTGTTATCTAACAATGGTGCGAAGCGCGGCATCAACCGCGTTTCTGTATCCCTCATACCCGTTTAGGAAATCATCTATCGTAACCGAGTAGTGAATATCGGGAATGACACCTGCGTTTTCCAAATATCTCGTCCGAACTCCATCGATCGTTACGATCTCCTTCGATCTCACTGCTAGCGTCTCCGTCTGGCTTACTCTGAAATCGGTAAAGCCGATGTAATCGGACGTTATTACGCTGCCACCAGCTCCACAGGTCTGCTCGCCGAATACCTTGATTCTGCCTACGTCCTGAAGTGTTGCGGGAAACATGTCTGCTGCGGAGATCGAAAATTCGTTCGCGAGGAGAAGGACCGGCTTCGTATAAACGACAGTACCGCCCTTCTTGTTCTTCGCAGGGTGAATCAAACCATCATCGATACACAGCGGAAGTGGTTCTGTTAATGCGCTTCCTTCTTCGAGAGCCTTGCGAAGTGAGGCGGCGATTCTGATTATAATGGGACACTCTTTCGGCGCATTCTTGCCGTATTTCTTACATTGGTTTGCATATTGCTCATAGATGACTAGGCGTTTGTTATTTGCTCGGATGTGAAATAATAGATTTGGTATCGGTGATGATACGAAGTGACCCGCAATGTCATTTGCGAGGCAAAGATTTCCACCACCGTTATTCGTCTGGTCAATGACCATCGCATCGGTGTGTTTCTGAAAGTA
>CAYWIG010000159.1:0-5184 GCA_964458295.1 uncultured Myxococcales bacterium | reverse complement strand
TTACAATCAAGTTTCATTTTAATGTTATGGGAATAAACCCCTAAAATATAAAGATTATCTACCAGAAACGGCCTTTTATCAGGATCGACGGCAGCACCCCTTCTCGCGAGCTTATACGCCCTCTTTCCACGTATCTTCACTGCCGAAAAAGCGGGTGGTTTTTGCATTATTTGACCCTTAAACTGCGGGAGGACCTCCTTCAACTTATCGACGGCATCCGCAGGAACGCTGAATTCCTGACGAAGCTTACCGCTGTCGTCATCGGTCTCCGTACTAACACCAAGGTTTAGAGTGAACTCATAGACCTTCTCCACACCGGCAAGCCTTGCGGCGTGCTTTGTCGCACCATCGATGACGAGAGGAAGGACGCCAGTCGCTGCAGGATCGAGCGTTCCAAGATGCCCCACCTTCTTTGCACCGATGAGCTCCTTAACCTTTTGTACGACGTCGTGCGATGTAAGTCCCTTTGGCTTATCTACAATCAATACTCCGTCCATATTTAAACCCAGTGAACAGTGAACAGTGAACAGTGATCAGTCTGAGTCATAAATAACACCAAACCGATTACTGGTAACTGCTTAGTGGTCACCCCTTTGTAAATGCTTCCTGAACTGCTGTACCTACTCGTTTCTTCGCTTCCTCCAATGAACACCTCATCCTAAATCCGGCGGCATGTGCATGTCCGCCTCCACCGAAGCTCTTGGCTATCTTCGCTACATCGATTATATCCTTAGATCTCAAACTGACCTTTTGTACTTCGTCTTCAACCTCGCGAAACAAAGCTGCAACCTCCACCCCCATTATCGATCTGGGATATGTTGCAAATTCTTCTGAATGCTCCATCTCCGCACCCGATCGTTTCAGCATATCGAGGGTGAGATCCATCGTGCAATACCTGCCATCCATAGATACTATTAATGATTCAAGCGCGTAGGCGAGAAGTTTCATGGCTGCGAGCGGTTGTGACTCATCCAACTCCTTAGCCACCGCCCAAGGACTTGCACCTGCATCGACGAGCTGACCGGCGATCTTCAGAACATGCGAACTGGTATTTGAATACTTAAAGAAACCTGTATCGACGACGAGTGTCGTATAGATCGCTTGAGCGATATCCGAACAGATTTTACTACCCGCATGTTCGAGAAGATGAAGCACAACCTCACCGGTGGATGCAGCATTCTTATCGATCAGGAGCAGGTCCGCCTCCACACCCTCTAAATCATGGTGGTCGATACAGACTGTGTTGCCAACTTCCTCGATCTTAGCAAAATCATCGGAAATTCTATTTTTCTGCGCACAGTCGACCATTATCATCATGTCGTAGCGCGCACCTGCGTCGATATCTGTCACAAACTTCTCATAGTTTTTTAAAAATTTCAGATTGAAGGGGACCCCGTCCCTGTTATACATGACGACATTCTTTCCCATTCTTTCAAGCGCAAGCCCCAGAGCCAACGTGGAACCGATCCCGTCTCCATCAGGATTATAGTGAGAACCTATGATAAAACTGTTGGCCCTATTCACCCTTTCAACGAATGAATCATAATTGACAGCCTTGCTCATGTCGATTCCCTCTCTTCGAATAGAGAATCGATCTTCTCGCAGAGATCGATCGATTCATCATAGAAAAACTGCATATCCGGCGTATATTTCAAAGCCAGTTCACGCGCTATACGTTTCTTGAAGAATCCCCTTGCACTCTCCAAGCCGCCCTTCGTCCTATCCCTCAAATCAGCGGGACCATCGGCCAGATAAAAATATATGCGCGCAATCTTCAGATCCTTCGTCATACTCACTCGCGTGATATTGACGCTTGCCAGACGCGGATCCGAAAGTTCGGTGAGCAAGGTCTCAACTATTATTCGCTTGATCCCGTCGGCGACCCTATCAGCTCTGTTATATGGTAAATTTTTATTCATTTTAAAAGTGTCTGTGTATTTAAGTGTCTATGTATCCGTGTGTATGAGTGTTTAAGTGTTTAAGTGTTTAAGTGTTTAAGTGTTTAGGTGTTTATAAATTGGTCTATACATAAACACCTAGATACCCAGACACTAACTAAACGTTAACAATCTCAGTCTCCACATCCAGAAGTTCTGCCAATCCCAAATCCTCCACAAAATTTATCATTCTCTGCATCAGGCCGTCGATGACCTTCCTATCATTCCCCGTAATCGAAAAACCAAGTCCAGCCTTCTGCCATTTATCCAGGTGATCCACTTCAGCTACCGGAATGCTAAATTTATTAAACGTCCTATCCTTGATTTTTCTAACTATCCCCCTCTTTTCCTTTAGCGAATGACAAACAGGAAGATACAGAACTAATTTGCAGATACCTACTATCATTGAATCGTCGCTAGTCGCTCGCGACTAGTAACTCGTATGTTTTTCGAGTCACTAAAAACGAGTCACGGGTCACTGATTAGAGTTTCGCTGCAGTCTTCTCTATAATATATGCCTCTATGATATCACCTACCTTGATATCGTTGAAGTTCTCAATGCCAATTCCGCACTCGTACCCTTCTGCAACCTCCTTGGCGTCATCCTTGAAGCGCTTGAGTGACGAAAGGTTTCCTTCAAAGACCACAACCTGATCGCGCAGAAGCCTGGCCATGGCATTCCTTTGAATCTTGCCACTGGTAACATAACATCCAGCGATCGTGCCGATCTTTGTAATTTTAAATACCTCGCGGACCTCGGCTGATCCAATACCGACCTCCCTTTCATCAGGTGCCAGAAGACCTTCCATCGCCTTGCGAACCTCGTCTATCATCTCGTAGATGATCCTATAGGTTCTGACATCAACCTTCTCCGTCTGCGCTGCAGCCTTCGCCTTGCTATCCGGCTGAACGTTAAATCCAAGGACGATAGCGTTGGATGCGCTGGCCAGCATGATGTCACTTTCAATAATACCACCGACAGCTGAATGGAGAACCTTCAGTTTCACTTTATCAGTTGATAGCTTGACTAGAGCATCGCCAACAGCTTCCACCGAGCCATGCACATCCGCCTTTATTATAACTCCCAACTCCTCAGTCTCACCCTCGAGCAATCTCGCTGATAGGTCCTCAAGCGATACACTCGCATTGCCACTCAAGGAACGCTCGCGCTCCTTCTGTCTTCTTTGATCGGCCACCATTTTAACAGCGCTATCATCCGTTACACCGACCATCTCATCACCCGCAGTCGGCGTACCGGAAAGACCCAGCACCTCAACCGGCTTCGATAGGCCAGCCTCCTTAACAGGTTTTCCCTCGTAATCGAACATCGCTCTGATCTTTCCACCATGCGTTCCACACACGATGTATGAACCGACTTGCAGTGTCCCTTCCTGAACGAGAACTGTAGCTACAGGCCCTCTGCCCTTGTCGAGTCTGGCCTCCACGACCACACCCTTCGCTCTGATCGTCGGGTCCGCCCGGAGATCCAACATCTCAGCTTGTAGAAGTGCCATCTCAAGCAGCTGACTGATACCTTCTTTCGTCTTCGCCGATGTAGGAACACAGATGACATCTCCGCCCCATTCCTCAGGAACAAGACCGTGTTCGGTGAGCGACTGTCTCACTCGATCCGGTTGGGCATCCGCCTTATCTATCTTATTGATAGCTATGATTATTGGAACTCCCGCTGCCTTCGCGTGATCGATAGCCTCAACCGTCTGAGGCATGATTCCGTCATCAGCTGCGACGACCAGGATAACCAAGTCGGTAACCTGTGCACCGCGTGCACGCATCGTCGTAAACGCTTCATGACCAGGGGTATCCAAAAATGTAATTGTACCCTTCGGTATTTTAACCTCATATGCGCCAATATGCTGAGTGATACCACCGGCCTCGCCATCTGCTACGCTGCTCTCACGGATTACATCCAGAATCGAAGTCTTTCCATGATCGACATGGCCCATGACGGTAACGACAGGTGCCCTCGGCTCCAAGTTTTCAGCGGATGCATGTGCTTCAGGTTCAGCTAGGATCTCCTCCTCCTTGAAAGCAGTCCTTTCTACTGTAAATCCAGCCTCCTCGGCGATCAGCTGTGCCGTTTCAATATCGATGATCTGATTCATAGTAGCCATTATCTCCAAAGACATCAGCTTCGCTATGATTTCATTTGCTTTAATACCTATGGCCTGTGAAATATCGGATACGGATATACCCTCTTCAATTCGAATTACCTTTTTTATAGCCTTTCGCTCTGTAAGGGGTGTCTTCTTGAAATCACGTCTTGATGACTTGCGCTTTCTGGATGACGGCTTCGGTTGAAAAACCCTATCCCCCAACGCTGCGGAGCTGCCGGGAGGATCGTATGATACGTTGTCGGCATAGCGCTTGAGACCACCCGCCTTTTGAATCGCTTCCGTCTCGAGCTCGGCCTTGCTCTTCTTTTTCCTACGACCCTGTTTTATCCTCTCCCGCCAATCCTCTTTTACCTTTTCAGTGATAACCTGCGTAGGCTCGAGATCGATTCGACCGACGACCCCAATCTTCCTCTCCTCATCACTGACTGTACCATCAAGCTTCACAGCATCTTCTGTATCCGCCACACCAGCTGCTGCATCTGCGACGTCCTTGACAGCCTCTTCACCCTTCTCCTCAACCTTAACCTCATCGGCACCGATTATCGTAGCAGTTTCACCAACCTCGATCGATGCGGCCTGAGCTTCAGCGGCCTTCCCCTCTTCGGGCAAGGGTGGAGGAGGTGTCGGTGCAACCTTACGCGCTCTTCGACGAATGACCGTCCCCGTCACGCGCTTCTCAACAACCTCCGTTTTTGGGCTCTGTTCCTCGTTTTTTGCTTCCTCAACCATGCCTAAATTCCCCATCTAACGTATCAATCAAAAAAGTTAAAAGCAGACCGATTTATTCTTTCCTTTCGGTCTCCTCATCCGGTGCAGCTTCTTTTGTATCGGTTTCATCTACATTTGTATCAGCATCCTCTTCCTTTATCTTTGTTTCAACATCCTCGGCCAGCGTCGGTTCATCAGCATCTTCTAAACCTGATTCACCATCCGATGCGGATTCAGGATCGGTCGAAGCTTCAAGTTCCTCTGCAGCTTTTTTCGCTTCCTCCTCCGCCTTCTGCGCCTCTTCCAGCTCACGCCGTTTTTGTTCCTCTTCCTCCTCCACCTTGATCATACCGGCAATCATTTGCTCGGTGCTCTTTCCTTCCTCCAAAGCCGCCTTGGACTTT
>CAYWIG010000158.1:0-5209 GCA_964458295.1 uncultured Myxococcales bacterium | reverse complement strand
GTTTCGGCAGTGAAGATACGTGGAAAGAGGGCGTATAAGCTCGTGAGAAGGGGTGCAGCCGTCGATACTGATAAAGGCCGGTTCAGGTAGATAATCTTTATATTTTAGGAGGTTATTCCCCTAACATTAAAATGAAACTTGAATGTAAATCCGGCACATATGTGAGGAGCCTCTGTAGGGATATCGGGGAGGCCCTAGGGTGTGGGGGGCACGCTTCAGAGATCAGAAGGCTCAAGAGTGGAACATATATAATAGATAAGGCGGTGTCCTTGGATGAGATCGAAAAGAATCCTGCTATATGCTCGAAGAGAATTATCCCACTGGAAGGGTAAATTTTAGCTATTTTCTAGCGATTTAGCTTTACAGCCAAAAAAGGCTATGTTAGGGAGGCGGACCATTATGACTATAAACAAAGAGAAAAAGACTGAACTGATCAATAAATTCCGTACTCACGAGAACGATACGGGTTCGGCTGAGGTGCAGGTAGCTATACTCACGGGCCGTATTAGTGAGCTTACGAAGCATTTTTCAGATCATAAGAAGGATCATGCTAGCCGTCGCGGTTTGCTGATGATGGTCGGCCGCAGGCGTAAGTTGTTGAGCTACCTCAAGAAACACGATGATTCAAAATACAAGGAGATCATCAAGGAGCTCGGCATCAGGAAATAACCCTGGATGTAGTGAAACGAGGAGGGTGCTGATAATTTAAAAGATGGCTCGCCTGGTAAGTTAGGCGAGCTTTTTTGTAAGTTATCAGTGGAAGCCCTCCTGGAAAGAACCATCCGAAGTGATTATTTCCAAAAATATATTTTGGTGTAAAGCGATACGTGCATCGTACGTTGTGTATCTGTGCATGTGTGGATCATCGCACCTAAAGGAGAAGTTATGGTAACAAAAGTAGAAACACAATTGGGTGGAAGAACGTTAACAATCGAAACTGGGAGAATAGCGAAACAAGCAGGTGGTTCGGTTACGGTGCACTACGGCGATAGCGTGGTCCTTGTGACAACACAGGCCAGGCCTGAGGCCTCTGAGAATCGTTCCTTTCTTCCGCTCTCGGTTGATTATACCGAGAAGACCTATGCAGCGGGAAAAATCCCTGGTGGATTTTTCAAGAGGGAGGGAAGACCTACGGAGCGCGAGATTTTAACGAGCAGGCTGATCGATCGCCCCATACGTCCCTTGTTTCCCGATGGATATTTCAATGAGACTCAGGTGATAGCCACGGTGCTGTCATCCGATAATGATCACGATCCGGATACGCTGGGTATCATCGGCGCATCTGCCGGTCTTACGATTTCACCATATCCATTCAAAGGCCCTATCGCAGGTGTGCGCGTCGGAAGGCTGGATGGAAAGTTCGTCATCAATCCGACTGAAGATGAACGCTTGAATAGCGATATCGACATGATCGTCGCTGGCACTAAGGATGCAATCGTTATGGTCGAGGGTGGTGCCGATGTGGTATCCGAGGAGGATATGGTTGAGGCACTCATGTTCGCACATGAGGGTATGCAGCCCGTGATCGAAGCTCAGCTCGAACTTCAAAAGAAAATAGGCAAGGACAAATGGGCCGATCCCGAACTTCCCGATCTTTCCGAACTTCGTGGTAAGGTAGAGGCAGCTGTAGGCGACAAAATCGCTAAGGCCGTTACGATTCCGACGAAGCTCGAACGCTATGCAGCGATCGACGAGTTGAAGAAACAGATTGTCGAGGAAGTCGTCCCTGAGGATGATGAAACTGGGATGAAGGATAACGTGAAGGCGATTTTTGGCGACATTAAGAAGGACTTTGTACGTAAGATGATCGTCAATGATAGTAAGCGTATCGATGGTCGTGGTTTGACAGATGTCAGACCGATTGCATGTGATGTTGCTCTTCTTCCTAGGACCCACGGTTCGGCGCTCTTCACAAGAGGTGAAACACAGGTGCTAACAACTGTGACGCTGGGTACGAAGAGGGATCAGCAATTGATCGAAAATATCACCGCTGATTATTACAAGAAGTTTATACTTCATTATAACTTTCCACCGTTTTCGGTAGGTGAAGTTAAATTCTTGCGCGGCGCTTCGAGGAGGGAGATCGGGCACGGTGCGTTAGCAGAGCGTTCGATCGTGAAGGTTCTTCCGAAGGAGGAGGACTTCCCATACACGGTTCGTGCAGTCTCCGAGGTTCTCGAATCGAATGGTTCATCTTCGATGGCGACGGTCTGCGGTACTACACTCGCGATGATGGATGCTGGTGTTCCGATACAGAATCCTGTCGCAGGTGTCGCGATGGGGCTCATCGATGAAGGTGGAAAAAAAGCAGTTCTCACAGATATCTTGGGTGATGAGGATCACCTGGGTGACATGGATTTCAAGGTCACCGGAACGCGCGACGGTGTTGCGGCATTGCAGATGGATATCAAAATTGGCGGTATCGATCGCGATGTTCTCAATAGAGCTTTGGCTCAGGCTCGTGATGCAAGGCTTCATATACTCGAGAAGATGAATGAGACGATTACAACACCGCGTAAGGAATTGTCGAAGTATGCTCCGAAACTTACAATGGTTACGATTCCTGTTGCAGTGATCGGCGATCTTATAGGTCCTGGTGGAAAGAATGTTCGCAGGATCATCGAAGAGACAGGTGCTAGCATTGATATTAATGATGATGGAACGGTTCTCGTCGGCGCAGTTGATCAGGCCAGTGGCGATCAGGCACTTCGTGAGATCAAACGCTGCACAGCATCGCCAGAGACTGGAAAGTATTACAAGGGTAAGGTCGTGCGCATTGCCGACTTTGGTGCCTTCGTTGAAATCTTTCCGAAGAAGGACGGGCTTCTCCATATATCAGAGATTGCCAAGGAGAGAATCAAACAGGTCTCCGATGTGCTCAAGGTAGGCGATGAGGTTGTCGTTAAGGTTAAAGAGATAGATAAGGATTCAGGTAAGATCCGTCTTTCTCGCAAGGACGCATTCGGACATGAGGATGATGTTGAAGAGATATAATTCTATATTATAGATAGAAAAAAAGCCCCACCAATTGGCGGGGCTTTTTTTATTCAATGAAAAACAACGCAACTCTTCCGCCAAAATACCGATAAGTGTGAAACTTTCATATCCCAGTTAAACGGTGCTGGGCTAGACGATGAGTTTGAGGAAGATGAGTTTGAATGGGAAGCGAGTCTTAAACTGTAAATACCGGAAAATAATGCGGTTTTTGCGGTAACGCTATTGACTTCAAGTGGCGCTGTGCTATGAAGTCGCGAATTTTATCCGACTATTAAGGGAGGTTTTTGAATGACCCCATGTATTGTTCGGCCAGTACCTGCTGGAGCAGCGCCAGCCCATCCACATGCGATGTTTCTGACATCTGTAGGATTTAGGACTCAGGTCGGATATACAACAACTGGTGATTCATTTACACGTCCACCTGCAGGTGGCTCTATGCTCTGGAATTCCTGGTCATCAGGTTTTTCAAGATTTCGTGAACGTGTCGGCGATTTTTCCAGAAAATTGGGTCACGCCATCTTTATGGGTAGCGATATCTTCGGCAAGCAAAAGGCCGCTACAGTTTCTCAAAATACGATGGTGGGGGATGGTTTGGCCGTCTTTACGAGGCCATTGCAAGCATCCGATACGTCTCAGGGTGACGGTGCAGAACCTGTAGTTGATGTCGTTGGAAAATCCCCATCGCCTACCGGTCAACCGGATCCTTCAGGTGGGCAGAAGGGGCGATGGACGCGTTTTGTAGATGCAGTATTTAGGGCAAAACCAGGCGAACATCAATGGGCTACGGCAACAACAATCACATTTGGTGTCACTGAGCTGGCACTTTTAGCTTCGGGTGTTGCTTTTCTAACAGGTGCTGGCATTGAGCTCATTGACCCTTCGGCAAACCCCGTCTTCAATAAACCCACTGGATGGCAAGTTACCAAACTTGCGATGAACTGTACTATGGTGGGAGCGTTGCTTTACGGTATAAATGGTTTTCCCAAAAAGATACAACCATATCTGCGGAAAACTATTGGTCGTGGTCTTGCGCGTCTAGGGATGCCGCAGGGTATTATAGATAATGGTCACGCTTTGGGTAATTCTGCTCGGATAAACGCTATGCATCCAAAGGAGGGTTACGAAGGTAGGCTTCTGTTGGGGCAGCACCCTAAGGCTTTTGGTAAAATGCTATTATGGGATCAGGTTATAAATGTTCCGATTTTTACGGGCGTAGCTTTAGCATTGGATATACCGTTTCAAGCAATGCTGCCTGCCTTCTTGCTTAATATAGCTGCCTCTACAGGCACTGCCAGAGTAACCAGTGTACTCGAAAGAGCAAAAAATGCTTTTGGAAAAATACTCATGGCGAGAACTGCATTCTTCGCAACTGCGAATGCCTTGACACCACTTGCAACCTATCTCAAACAGGATAACATCCTTTCAATGTGGGAGGGTTTTGGATTTCAGATGGGTTATATGGGTATTCTTCTTGGGGCTGCGTTTGCTCTAACCAGAAATATCAAGGAAAGGCCTGAACTATCAACTCCTGATGATCGATCCGACGCCTAGCTAGTATCTACTACATTAAACGAATTAAGTGTCCGACACATGATTGGAATAAGAGACTATGCGCATCGCTGTAATGGGTTCGGTTACGAGGGATCACATATACATAAAAAGTCATGGTGAGGAATATCATCAGACGGGTGGGGGTGTCTACTATGCCTCGATGGCGCTTGCGAGTTTGGGGATAGAGGTTCTAGCTATGCCCCTTCTGGCTGAGGATGATATTTCTTTGTTGGATTCGTTCAATCATCCCGAAATCGACGTTCATCCACTGTGGACGGAAAGGACGAGCATGTTCAGGTTGGTCTATCCGACTGAACATCTGGATATGCGCGAGAAAATATTACTCTCCAGTGCTGAGGATCATCACCTCGGTGACGAATCGTTAAAGGAGTTGTCAACATGTGATGGTATTCACATATCACCACTTTCATCGCATGAGTTTCCAACGGATACATTTGAAAGACTCAGAGAATATTTCGATGGGATGATCAGCGTCGATGCCCAGGGTTTTGTTAATGGGGAATGTATCGATATGGCTCCTCATCTTAAGGGGAATGTGAACGTGATAAAACTCGATGACGATGAAGCGATCACCCTTACTGGATGTAAAGGGGAGAGCGGGGCAATCGATCTTATTGGCGATTGGAATATACCTGAAATT
>CAYWIG010000157.1:0-5235 GCA_964458295.1 uncultured Myxococcales bacterium | reverse complement strand
CCGGAATGCATACCTTCGACCATCTCTTTCCTCTGGAACTTGTGGAGGTGATGCGGCATGCGAGTTCGATCGGCGTATTGATAGGTCTTCATGCCGAGGATCGTGATCTGGTGCAAACTAGATCAGCCGTACTTAGAACCGCTGGGCGTTTTGACCCGAAAGCATATTATGAATCTAGATGCGATCCTGCTGAATCGAACG
The DNA here is from genome assembly GCA_964458295.1 of uncultured Myxococcales bacterium. GTDB lineage: Bacteria > UBA10199 > UBA10199 > 2-02-FULL-44-16 > JAAZCA01 > JABGOS01. The sequence continues at coordinate 5,034 of CAYWIG010000157.1, read as the reverse complement.
GGATGAAACAGGGTATCGCGATAGCATCGGAGACCGGCTGTGCTCTACACATCGTTCACGTCGGTTCAGCTGAAGGTGCGAAGTTTGCATTGGAGTCTATAAAGAACGGTTCCGATATAACGATTGAAACATGCATCCATTTCTTGGAATTTTCAAATAACGATTTAATTGAAAAGGGTTCGGTGGTCAAAACGGCGCCTGTGGTAAAGACGAGGAGGGATTCCGATTCACTTTGGAAGCTTCTGTCCAATGGCGGTGTGAATTTTCTCGCCAGCGATCATGCCCCCTGTTCAGAGGCCGAAAAGAATACGGGAAGCATATGGACCGATTATGCCGGCATGCCAGGTACGGAGCTCATGCTTCCATACATCTTTTCGGAAGGGCATAAGAAGGGCAGGCTAAGCCTTTCCCGTTTGGTTGAGATTACATCTTCATCTGCCGCAAATCGATACGGCCTGGAGCACAGGAAGGGAAGGATTGAAAAGGGCCGTGATGCCGATCTCGTCTTCATCGACCCGAAAAGGAAATGGATCGTTGAAGGTTCTAAACTGCATTCAAAGGGAAAGCTCACTCCTTTCGAAGGTTATGAATTTACTGGGAGGGTCGTCCGTACCATCTGTCGCGGTACGACCGTATACAACGAAGGTGATGGTGTTGTAGTAAAACCTGGCTATGGTAACTTTATAAAAAGGGGCCATCCTTAAGGAGGATGTTATGAAGGTGGATCCAAAGAAAATTTTCGAGAAGGCAAAGTCATATGAGGATGATGTCGCGAAATTTTTAGCCGACATCGTTTCGATTCCATCCCTCTCCTGTGGTGAGAAGAATGTCGTGGAGAGAATCGGAAATGAGATGGAGAATGTCGGCTTTGATGAAGTGAGAGTCGATGGTCTCGGTTCCATCATAGGTAGGATTGGAAATGGGAAAAAAGTTATCGCCATGGACGCACATATAGACACGGTCGATGTAGGAGTTCGGGATCTTTGGAGCTTCGATCCATTCGATGGGCATGTGAAGGATGGTAAAGTCTGGGGGCGCGGAACGGCCGATCAGAAGGGTGGAATGGCATCGATGGTCTATGCTGGAAAACTAATTAAAGAGCTTAAGTTAAAGGGTGACTACACCCTCCTCGTCACAGGTACCGTCATGGAGGAGGACTGTGATGGGCTCTGTTGGGATTATCTTATCCGCGAGGAGAAGGTCCGGCCGGATGTCTGCGTCATCACAGAGCCGACAGGCCTTAGAGTTTATAGAGGGCAGCGTGGTAGGATGGAGATGAAGGTAAATGTTAAGGGGCTTAGCGCGCACGGTTCTGCACCGGAACGCGGTGATAATGCGGTCTATAAGATGGCGCCGCTCGTGTTGAACATTGCAAAATTGAACGATCAATTGAAGCCCGACGACTTCCTCGGAAAGGGGAGCGTCGTCGTGAGCAATATCTCTTCGATCGGTCCATCTCTCTGCGCGGTTCCCGATGGTTGTTCGATTCATCTCGATAGAAGGCTTACCGTAGGTGAGACGAAAGAGATCGCTGTCGATCAGATTCGTAAGATCGTCAAAGCGGCGGGTGGTGAGGTTGCGATTCCTGTCTATCATAAACCAGCATACACCGGGAAGGCCCATCCGATGGATGCGTATTTCCCGACATGGGTGACATCCGAAAATCATGTTTCCGTTAAGGCTGCGGTTTCGGCCTATGAAGGCCTCTTCGGCAAAACTCCTACGGTAGATAAGTGGACCTTTTCCACGAACGGTGTCACAATCATGGGCGTACATGGAATTCCATGTGTCGGCTTCGGCCCCGGATTTGAGGAACAGGCCCACGCACCGGATGAATGGACGCCGGTCGATCATCTTTGGAAATGTTCCGCTTTCTATGCTGCTTTTCCTGGGCAGTATCTCAATCAATAGATCGGAGTTATCATGAAAAGATTTTATGATATTACTCTCCCCATAGAAGGCGGGATGAAGATCTATCCTGGCGATATGGATGTTTCGATAGATCGAATGATGAAAATCGAGAACGACGGTTGCGATGTGCGAGAACTCCACTTCAGCTCCCACGTAGGAACGCACATCGATGCGCCATGTCACTTCGTCAAGGGTGCAAAGACGCTCGACGATATGCCGTATGAACTTATGATCGGAGAGGTTGAAGTCGTCGAAACCGATGCTGATATGATCGATAGAAAGGTTTTAGAGAATCAAAATATCCAGGATTGGAATGCGATCTTCTTTAAAACGAAGAATCAATCGTTATGGAATCTCGATGAGTTCTCCAAGGAGTTCGTTAGTCTCACACCCGACGCCGCCGATCTTCTGGTTGAGAAGGGGACGAAACTCATCGGAATCGACTACTTTAGCATCGAAACCTTTCATACGCATGAGTATCCTGTACACATGAAACTTCTCCAGAATGATATTTTTATCGTTGAAAGTTTATATTTAAACGATGTTTCCGCCGGAAGGTATAAGCTTTATTGTTTTCCACTGCGCCTGTCGAATGCCGACGGCGCGCCACTTCGAGTGATTCTCAAAACATTATAATCGGTTGATGAGTCGAATGATATGATATCTGTACCCTGCAGAGTACAGATATTGTTCTTTTCTAGCATTACAATTCCTCCAACGTCGAAAAGAGGGTGAATGAATTAAATAAGGAGGAATTGTTATGGGATCACCTACATTTAATCCTACATTTACTCACGCCTTCTACAGGGCGGCTAATGTTGGATGCGTTAGGCTGGCGTCAGCTGCCTTGGTGCAACAACCGCTTTCACAACAACATATAGACGTGCTCACTCCATTTGGTGAGATTATGGGCGTCAACAAAACAAGAGTAGCTCAATCTGTTCATGCGAGTTTTTTTGATGTAGTCAGGGCGCAGGAGGCGGGTGATGTCAGAAATGGAATATTAGCACAGATAAGGATGGCCTGGGCCATTACAGATATTTCTGAAGGGGATCTTGCGGATGCTGCAAAATTGATCGGAATGAGTGAGGTCACGACCGGTAGTCTTTTTAGTACTCAGAAAAAGGTGTTAAAACAGGTTCGCAGAGCGATGAAAGCCAGTACCTACGTTTCCGGTATACCAGGAAAACGCGGCCGCAAATCTACAGTGTCGACTGCAGAACTCATATGGACGCTAAAACGACACTATGGAAATATGAGTAAAGCCGCGGAGGAGTTGGGGATAGATTATCAAACATTCCTTCCAATGATACGTCGAGCGAGGGATAAAAGATCGGCTTTTAGAGAAGCCCTTCAAGAAGAAAGTCGTCGAGATCCTCTATTTCAGCCAACTGCGTTATTTCTTAACATTAAGAAACACAATCTATCAGCTTCCGAGGGGGCACATTCTAAAGGTTATGTATTGATGAGTGGCGCTAGACTTCTTGCCGACGCAAATACTTTGCGGACCGAAGATGTCGATAGATTTTTAGGGATGGCCGATATATATGACATCCTATATCTTGGCTATACAGAACTTTTTAGGGTTAGTCTTTATTCAGAATTGAATAGATTTCGTGAGCAGATAACTGCTTGAGCACTAAAAACAGGCAAAATTCTATCTAAACATGGGTAAATTTCTCCCCTTATCCCCTATTTTTTAATAGATTAGAGGTCTCCAAATCGCTTATAGAGAGCTTTATTGATTTAATATCTCTTGATATTTATTATAATATACTATAATATATTATCATGAATTGGATGACGGTCAAGGAGTTGGCCAAATATCTCAAGCTAAGCGAGATGATGATCTACAAACTCGCCCAGAGTGGCGAGCTTCCCGCGGCGAAGGTCGGCAGCGCCTGGCGATTCTCCCAAAATCAGATCGATGAATGGTTGATGAAAAAATCATCATCCGATGCACCATTTCCTGAGGAGGTGAAAGTCGTTATTGAGGACTTTGTCGACGAACTGCAAAAACGATATAAGGAAAATCTATCCACTGTCATCATATTTGGATCGTATGCGCGGGGTGATTATGATGACGACTCCGACGTCGATATACTAGTTGTTCTGAAGGAGGTGGATGACTACTGGAAGAGGACAATGGAGGTTCACGATCTGGCTTACTCTCTGACATTTGAACGTGATAGACCAATCGTTATTTCTGTCTTTGTTATGACCGAGAAAAGATTTCTAACTGGTTCCTCACCGACGCTGATGAATATCCGTAAGGAGGGGGTAAGGGCAGCGTGAAGGAGAAAATTACATTTTTTATCGATAAGGCGGAAAGATCGCTCGCTCTAGCAAAGAGCATTTATGATGGTGGTGATTACGACTTTGCGGTTTCGAGGGCATATTATGCTATATTCTATGTAAGTGAGGCCTTGCTTCTGGGGAAAGGAAAGAGTTCTAAAAAACATGCGGCCGTAATTTCGGGAATTTATGAACACTTCATCAAGGGCGGCGAATTGCCCCGTGAGTTTCACAGTGCGCTGAATGATGCCTTTCGGTTGCGGCTAGAGGGGGACTATTTTTCCGATACAGAGGTGACCAGTGAGGTTGCGGAGGAGCTTCTCTTAAAGGTTGAAAAGCAGGTACAGCTCGGCATAAATATGCTGAAATCCATTTAAGTTTGGATATCTCTCATTATTTCTCCCCTTGTCCTTTTAATTCCAATACGTTAGAAGCTTCCAGATAGTCAAAGGAGGCATATTATGACATCCATGAAGGGAAGGCATTTTATAACCACTCAGGACTGGTCGAAGGAGGAGTTAGACCACGCTCTGGAGCTCTCATTCGATCTCAAGGAGCGCAAGAAGAAGGGTGAGATCACCGATTGGCTTACAAATCAGACCGTCTTCATGCTCTTCTATGAACAGTCGACCCGTACGCGCAACTCCATGGGGTGCGGCATTACGCAGCTCGGTGGAAATTCCCACGACCTCACTCCGGACAAGATGCAGCTCTCACATGGTGAGACGGCGAAAGATACTGCCATAGTTCTGTCACGTATGGGACACGCGATAGCCTGCAGGAACTGCTTCTACGATGTCGGACAGAAATATCTTCGCGAGATGGCGC
>CAYWIG010000156.1:0-5298 GCA_964458295.1 uncultured Myxococcales bacterium | reverse complement strand
TCCGGCGGGCGGCGAAACAAACGTTGCTATCTGCGATGAGAGCGCAGCTGCTAGCGGGAATTCAACCTGTCCAGTCGGTATGTGTGTAAATGGTGAAGCAACTATGACGGTGACTGGATACTGTCGTTGCCTACCCGACGGCGATGATGCAACACCAGATGCGATAAATTGGCAGGAAGGATCCAGAAACTGCCTAGTCGACGGTTGTCCCGATGGAAACGAACCGGGTGGTGAAGGTGGTCCACCGCTTCCCGGCCCATCACCGGAGATGGGGAGGTAGTTTTATAAAATATTATATAGAGGAGGAGTTATGCGGTATATACACGTTCTGCTTATCCTATGTATCCTCTTTCTCAGTTTACCCAGTGGTCTGGCAGCGGATTTTGCTGAGATCGATCTATTGGAGCAGGAGGCGAATGCCTTGGTGCTCGAATTGGAGTCTGAAACAAACATTGCGGATTACTGGGCTAATGAGCCAAAGGTGCTGGAAATTTTTCGGGATGCTGCAATCAAAGAACGTGTTGCTGAAAAGCTAGAGGAAATCCGTCCTGAAATTCGCACATGCCGGGGCAGGGGTGTGTTTGCAAAGATATTTTGTGCAATTTCCCTCGGATCTAAAGAGAGGTATTACACGAGTCTCTTCAGCCGAGAATATGATCAAGATATCGCCATCGCTCGTGATAAAGCTGGAGAGCATCTGGCGGAACTCGAACCTAAGATGGAACATTTGGATAGTCTAAACGCTAATTTGTCAGATTTATATGAGGAGGAATTTCAAGATCTGTCTAGAGTTGATGATGGTCTTTACGCTGAGCATGTTCAAGCGGCATGTCATGCCTTTTCGACATCATTTCGTAAGATTCTCAACTCTCCATATGGATGTGATGTTATCGGTAAAACGGAATATGGGTCATGCTCAAAACATCTTGTTACAGATCGACCTTTTTTAGCCTATTGTCTCTCTGCAACCGATGGGGATTTTAAAGAGGCGCTCGCTCCGCTCAAGGTATTTATCGATCTCATAACATTTGGTGTCAATTATCAGCAGGCCCTTAGAGCCGATCAGGCTTTTGTAGAGGCTGCCAGGCAAACGCTTCAGCTGATGCAAAGGCATGGAGCGCCGGAGGGCGCGCAGGATCGATTTATCGAGGTACTCGCCAATCCACTCCTTGTTCTTCACGACGTAAACAAACAGTATGCTTATACTGCTGAAAAATATCTTGGAACTGTCGTTCCATCAACCACCTTCATATTCGAGCATCTTGAAAAAATTAAGAAACAAGTTGAGCGTCCGGAGGCGTTGGTTAAAAAGATCGGATGGTGGTTCTATGACCGAACGGAGGGTGGTATTGCCAGACTCTGTATGGGGGATGGTGAGGATGTTGCTGTTACTCCAGGGATAGGAACGGGCGTATCTTCTGCGGGTGAGGGCGGTGCTGATAGTGGATACGCCCCCTTTGATCATCATTTTGGTGCATCATCGAATATGGGACCTCAGGGGGGAGGATCGGATAGTAGTGGTTTTAATGACAGATGGTCAGACTTCGGAAAGGGTTCCGATTTCGAAGATCGCGTACAAGATATTATGTCGCTAGGTTCGGAGGTATCAAAGGCATGTTCTTATAGGCGGATGCCAAAGGCCTGTCCTGGAATGATGCAATTCCTTAATCTCGCTCTTGATCCGATCATTCAGATGCCTGGGAATTGTGGTCTTATGGGAACGGCTGGGCAGAACCTCAGCTGTTTAGCTGAACAGGGAATGTGTAAGAGTGGTGGTGGTTCTGGTGATTCTGGTAAGAGTCACAAACCGGATGCTGCTCGTTGTACATTGGCTGAGGCGGTAGGAGGTCGTGGCTATGGATGGCTCGTTGCCGATGTCTTGTGCACGCCAGGTATGGGCGTTAAATTTATGGGCGGTGCTGGGGATCCTGTGGAGGATCCCGTCGATGATCCTGATCCTAGTCCTGATCCTAGTCCTAGTCCTGATCCTAGTCCTAGTCCTGATCCTAGTCCTGATCCTAGCCCTGATCCTGATCCTAGTCCTGATCCTGGGGATGATTCCGGATCGGATTCTGGCGATCCGAAACGGGGTGGAGGGACAGAAGTGGATAAGAAGAAAAAGAAAGGAGGAGGTGCGGATGGCGGCGGAGGTGATCCTGGAACGATGGGTATTTCTGGAGTCAATAGTAGCGGAACTGCCAACAGATCTTCAAATCAGCGACGGCAAAAGGTCCCCGGTGGAAATGAGTGCAATTTATTGGGTGGCCTCATGGGAACCGATAATGATCAGACCGGAGGGGGAGAACCAGCTGGAGGAGGAGAACCAGCTGGAGGGAAAGGCAGCGCAGTAGTTGATAGCGATGGAACGACAAGAAATGAACAAAATGCGGCAGCTACACAGACTGCTAAGGCCGCTGTTAAGGACTTAAGAGATAACCACAGCAAAGCTTTTGCCAAGGAGGCTGGAATAACAGAGGCGGAGGCGCGACAACAGATCGAAAAATTTGGTGAACGTATTGACAGTGGTGAAATACAAGTTCGAACGATGCCCGGCAAGGAGTATGGAGAAATGATCGATGCGCCGGATCATGGGACTACAGATTATTCAAATGCGGCCTATGCAAATCAAACACAAAATCCGGCAGGGCCAGCACAGATTCTTATGCGAGATAGTGCAGTTCAGGGAGGCACCGGTAAATTCTACAGATTAATGCGTCATGAAGTCAGTCATGGCGTTATGTATCAGATGGGAATGCCAACGAAGGGGCAGCATGGTTCAATGGAGAGGATGGGCATATACAGACCCTCTGAAAATGGAGTAAGTGCGTCCTTACGATGTTCCGCTCTAGCCAAGCAGATTGGTATGGCAAATGCGTGTACGTTCGATCCGAATCACCAGCCTGCTACGCAACGGATCTGGTGTGGCCCTGAGGGTTTGTGTCAGGATCAATCGATTGGATACGAGTCAGGACAGCAACAATCCGGCGGTTTTGTTTCGACGACGCCGAGTCCGAGCGGTGGTGGACAGGTCGTTAATGTACATGGCGGTAGGTTCGATCCTTTGACCTGCTTTGATTTCGGTACTCCCGATTTAGGAAATCAAGCTTGCTGGACAGTTGATTGCGGCGATTGGAACCAATCGCAAATTGGTAGAGAAACACCCCTTTCTGGACCTTCGGGTGCATCTTCTGGTATAAGTCCACGAAACTGTTGTGCGCGGGGTGGTGGAGGCAAAGGATCAACCGGTCCTATCCTCGATAATAGGGTGTTACAACATGCAGGGAAGATAGATCCTCCTAGGGAACAGCCGAAAGATGAGCAATCGGAAGGTTTTAAAATGGATCGGAGACCTAAGATGAATATTTATCCCAGGATGAAAATTCCATTGATACCGAAGGAGGGTGAATAGGTATTGATGTTAGATGTTTAGTAAAAGGAGGGGTAATATGAGAAATAGACTTATAGCTTTGGTCAATATTGGTTCGTTGCTCATTCTCCTTTTGCTCATCGTGTTCACAGTGAGCGCCGATCTCTTTTTGTATGTTCTGCGAAACGATGGATCGGATATCACAGAGGAACTGGACTACGATGGCTTGCATGACAAGGCCTTCGATATCGCAGTTGCAACAGATGGTACGTTCGTCGTAGTCGGAACGGCGCAGGATTCTCCTGAATCTAACGACTCGACTTCATTTTGGATGATGCGCTTCGATGCCGATGGTGAAAAAAAATGGCAGAAGGTGTTCAACGGGCAGGAGACGGGCACCTTGTATCTGAACTCCGCAACACTCCTGCCAGACGATACGATCGCCGTGGGTGGTTATTTCAGTTCACAGGATAATACCGGTTTGGTTCAGCTTCATGCTATCGATGACGGTGAGGCGCTCTGGGATGAATCTTCGCATTCCTCAAATAACTCCTTGGCTGCAATTCAATCCGACGATAATGGGAATATCTACACGTGCGGTCATAACAGTGATTATAAGCTTATCGTGGAGAAGGTGCATCCGGCTATGGACAATGGACATCCGTATGGAGCCCTCTCCTGGAAAACGGTCATAGACATGACTGAATACTGGAAAGACCGTTGTGAGGGTGAGTGTAATAGCTGCAGTTATCAATATAACTTTTGCTACGCTGTGGATATCGACAAATCAGGAAATGTCTATATCGGCGCACAGAGTGTTCCCTGCGGCGGTGCCAGTCGGAGCGGGCTAGTGGCCAAGTTGAATCAGGAAGGCGTACTCCAGTGGCGTAAGACTTTCGATAACGCTCCACCCAATAGTGGAGCTGTGCGCTCTCTGAAGGTGGATGATAATGATGGATCAGTTCTGGCACTAATGAATACAATTGTTTCGGATGGCAATTCTGAATACTCCCTCTTCAAGTTACAGCAGGATGAGTCGGGCATACCTGCTGAGGGGTGGGAGAATCCATTGCAGTTGCCGAAGACAGATTATCACGGAGGGAATATCGTCTATTCAGGCTCCGAGGACAAGTATGTCATAGGTATCGGGGGGAATGAAGCAAGTTATATATGCCGATTGGGACCTGGGCGATCGCTCGACTGTTCTGAGTTTTTTGGTATGCCAAAAATATTTCCATTTGCTGTTTCGGAAGATGGAACCGTTGAGGTGACATTCAGGATTGAGGATGCGGACCAGTTTTCAACAAGATTATTGCAAACCCCCTTGGTCACGACATATTACGCACATATATTACCAGACGACTCGCCTGGTCTCGTGAAGGAGTTTCCTGAAATGAGCAAATTCTGGGTCAGTGATGCACTAGTCTTATCTGATGGCACACGCTTATTTGTGGGATCGAACTTTGAAAAGGGATTGGGAACTTCCGGCATCATCCTTAAGTGCGACAATAGAGGAAATTGTATTGAGTAAAGAAATTAAGAAAATAAGTTGAGGGAGAACTGCAATTGTGTTGATTGAAATTGTTTGCTTGTAGATGGGGGGATAATATGAAGAATCGTCTAGTGCTTTTTCTTCTAACTATCGTATTTGGATTCTTTACTCTCGCCGTTACCGCCTGCAGTGGTGGATCCGGAGTGAGCCAGGAGTCAGCCGGATCAGCCGAAACTGAACAACCTTCCGGAGAGGAGGGCGGTGGCGGGGGTGATGGGCCTCCGTCCCTTCCGGATCCGACGCCTGATGTTACTAAACAGGTTTCTATCAATGACTTTTCATTTAGCTCAGACATAGCTCTTCCGGAAGATAGGGTAACCTTGAGCTGGGACATTGAGGGTGTCGATTCTCTAGAGATAATTCCACATATCGGGACTAT
>CAYWIG010000155.1:0-5302 GCA_964458295.1 uncultured Myxococcales bacterium | reverse complement strand
TGTTGTTTAGATGACCGATTGTCGGTTGATCGAAACTTACAGCACATATAGCTTGTTCAGGCATGGGCAACCTCGTAGTTATTAATTGCTATTGACCTAATATTGCTAACGTTTCTTCAAAAAACTGATATCGGTTTGACCATATTTGCGATTGTCGGTCAAGGTGAGGCTTTTCGGTTCTTGGATGGGTTCCTTAGGATGGTGTTCCACTACAATCAATGTATTTTCATCGACAAGTATGGAATCTGCGAGTTGGTCGAGGGTTTTATTCACCAAATCCTTTTCGTAAGGGGGATCGACGAATATCAGATCGAAGGGCTGGTCTTTCTTGATTAGGGTTTTGATAGCGATGCGTACCGGCATCTTCATTATAGTTGCACCATCTGTGAGCTTACAGTGGTCCAAATTCTTTCTGATGCATTCGATCGCCGGTCCCCATTCTTCGACGAATACCGCGTGAAACGCCCCTCTTGAGAGGGCTTCAATTCCGATCGAACCGGAACCAGCGAAGAGGTCGAGCACTCGCGCACCGGATACATCATATAATATGTTGAAGATGGCCTCCTTGACCTGATCAAGGGCTGGGCGAACCTTCGCCGACTTTGGGGCTACGAGTTTATGGCCTTTTGCTGTACCTGAGATGACGCGCATTTTTTATGGGTTTTGGGTCGTGAGTCTTGGGTCTTGAGTTTTAAGCCCATGACCCACGACGCATGACGCGCAGCTATATCGAAATAGCTACTTCCTGAACTCCCTCCATTATACCTGCCGAGATGCCGAAGAAAAATAGTGAAAGGGTGAGAAGGGCTACGAGGCATGTCAGAACCGTTCCGACTATTCCGAGGATGAAACCCACCTTTGCGATTCCCTCGCCTTCCTTCGGAGATTTTCCTTCCTTGATATCTTTGAGCTCCATCTTTCCTATTATGATCGCCGGTATGCCGGTCAGAAAACCCATGCAGACGAGCGATAGAATTCCAAGGATCAGCGCAATCATTGCCTTGCTGCCCGCTTGATTTGCAGGCCCTTGTGGACTCTGTTGTGTGCCTTGATAGTTTTCAACGGGTTTTGCCATGGGGATATTTTGTTCATCCATTTTGCTTCTCCTTTACTTTTGAGTAAACAATCTGCCATAGCGTACGTGAAGTTACAATATATACGTGATGTTCGTATGGAGTTGGCAAATAACATTCTGATATTATTAATTAATTGTAATAGAGGGAAGATGATGCGCGTCGTATTTACCCTGGCTATCTTGCTCAGCTTAATTCTTGTGTCGACTAATTCACATGCCGGCGCCTGTGATATCGGGGAAGATCTTAACAAAGAGAGAAGGATCGATGGTCCCGCCAACATCCGTTATAAGCCAAACGGAAAGGTCATTGCGATCCTTCCCGAACAAAGGGTCGTCGTCGTGAGGAAGCACCTTTACTTCAAGAATAAGAAGGGGGCGAGTAAGGATTGGTTTTTCATTGAATGGGATGAGGGTGGAAAGACCAAATCTGGTTGGACCTTCTGGAAGAATATCATATGTGATTAAGTGTCCAGACTGGCAACTCCTTGATATTATTCTATTTATTTAAATTAACATCGTAGTGACGATTATTCATTCCGCATCACTGCTTTCCTATAATTTAAGCAACATTTTTAGCGTCCAGGCGATAAGGACGTGTGGATGGGATTCTTCGCGGTTCCATGTAAATCGTCAATAGATATAGGGTGTTTAGGGAGAATGGGATATGGGTGTTTCTGCAGTTCAAGCACTGAAGAGTAAGGTAAGCGCAACTCTGGTGACGGCCGGCGTAAATGTCGTGCCAGCATTCGAAGTCGGAACGTTTCAGGGTTTTATAGAACCCTACACACCAGCTGCGGCTCTCGTGAAACTTCCGACACCCGGCAACGGTTATAGAATTCATGCCCCGAGCGATTTGGTGGATGTTCAGGGAGGTAATCCACAAGTGAGCTCGATCGGGCAAGCGAGTGGCTATATCGACACGGTTATATCGACGGCGGTTCATGATCTTCATGCCAATGTAGGATGGCCAAGGAATACCCTCCTTCGTCGAAGGGTAAGGCGTGGTGTGAACTTCGACGAGCGAGGTGGTCAGGATGAAATGAGGGATTGGGGAAGATATGTAGAATTCGTTCGTGCGGGTGCTATCTCTGCTGGCCTTGGAAAGTCTGGAGACCTCGACTTCGGTATCAAAGCCCTCCAAGCTGCAGCGAAAGTTGCGGTCGATGATTTAAGGTTAAGGGGTGTTATGACGCTCTTAACCGAAGAGCTCGTCGTCGAGATGATGGATCGTAGGGTGCAACAGCTAAATGCGAATAGGCCTTACCCTACTGGGGGTGACTACTATGATATGATAGGTCAGTCCCTAGGTCTGGTTACAACCGGCGGTACAGTGCCCATCGTGGGTTTTGGAGATGGGCCTGAGGGCGATAGCGCTTTTAGTACTGACAAGGAGAGGGTTGAGATTGGTGCTATCATTCGGCATGCCGAGATTGCCAGTAATTGGACAAAAACTGAGGTGTCCGAAGCTTCCGATTTGAATGTGGCGTTGCATAGAGCAGCTGGTCACGCCTTTGCAGGCTGTGAACTTGAGATCCTAGGAAATGCCTATTTGATGAGCGCAGCTTTATATATTCCTGAATTGGCGATGACCTTTTTCGGTGAAAAAATCAAACCTGTTCGATCCCCGGAGGGTGATAGGGTGGCTACGGATTATCTCTTCAGATCGCTCTGGGCGTTTGCGAATATGATAGAGGTTGATTACGAGGGTATCGGTTTGGCAATATATCATATACGAAAGATTGGATTGATTGATGACCAAAGTACTCAACATAATTTAGCAGATTTGGAAAGACTGTTAGCCGGTGGCAGAGCTGTCTAAACTGTGTATGTAGGAATAAGAGTCAAATAAACCGGGGTTTGTAACCAAGACAAACCCCGGTTTTCTTGTGCCACAAAAAACCGTAGACAATCAGATGGTTATGGGATAGGCGTCTCCAATCATAAGTTAGCAGTATACCCTTAAGGAGGCGTATCTCATGAAGAGAATAGTCTTTGCATTGCTCGCTATCTGTATCTTTTCCACGACCGCTTGGGCGGCTAAGACGACGTACATCGCTACGAACCGTCGCTTCAACTACGTCAAGTTGAAGGAGGTTAAGGGTGGTGTGGCCGAACAGAGAGGGATGACTCACCCTGCGGCGCTCAACGAACAGGGATTGAAGGCTGCGCTTGAATCGATCAAACTCTCCCGTACCTACATCATAAAGAAGGAGGTCGATACCCAGCAGGTCTTCAGTGAGGCTGCGATCGACTATCTCGTTCCAGCGATGGTAAAGGCCTTTAAACAGGCTACGCCGATGGAGGAGGTCGTGATCTCCTATCTCAATAAGAATAGGATCTTCATCCTGAGAAATGATCGTATAAATATTGCGAAGTGTTGGGTTCAAGGAAATACGTTACATGTTAAATTTAAGAAGCTCTTTGCGAAGATCACCGGCGATGTCGATAAGCGCGGGAACGAGCGTAAAGCCGTCGCTAGAGCTAGGGGGCTTAGGGTGAGGTTGGATCTTCAACCGGGGCAGATGCTAGCAACAAACGATACGGATGAGATTCTCCTCGATCTGAACTACAACTATGTGAAACAGATCGAAACGCCAAAGGAGTTAAAGGAAGGCGTTACGATGTCCGGCGAGAAGGTGCCCATGGCCACGACCGTTCCTCCTCCCGATGCCGCGACCTCGGATGAGAAGGAAGCGAATGAACTGGCTTCTTCTTATCGTAAGAAAAAAGAGGAGAAGACGGAGGCGAAGCAGGAAGCCCAAGTTCTCGCTGCTGATACGACGAGTAACGATGTGAAGATTCGTTTGAGAAAACTTGAAGAGCTTCGCAATGAAGGGTTGATAAGTAAGAAAGAATACAAGGAGAAGAAGAAGGAAATTCTGGGCGATCTATAATTTGTGTTGAGTCTAATTTTGGCCCCTTCTTCCATTTTGGGAGAAGGGGCTTGTTATATCAATTATGAATGAAAAATTAAGAATTAAGAATTTAATTAAGAGTTAAGAATTAAAAACGCCAACTCTTCATTCTTAATTCAATTCTTAATTCTTCATTCTTAATTTTAAAAATGACTAAGAAGAGTAAAAAGGAACGCATAGATAAACTCCTCATCGAGCGGGGCCTAGTGCTGACGCGACAAAAAGCTCAAGCCTTGATAATGGCTGGGTGCGTTCTCGTCGATGAAGTTCCTGTCACGAAAGCGGGTCAGCAGGTCGATCCGGATTCCAATATAAGAATCAGAGGCGAGGACCATCCGTATGTCGGGAGGGGCGGAGTCAAACTCGAACGTGCTTTGAAGGAGTTCGAATGTGATGTAAAAAATAGAATCTGCATGGATGTCGGAGCCTCCACCGGTGGTTTTACCGACTGTCTTTTGAAGAATGGTGCAGCCAAGGTTTATGCGATCGATGTCGGCTATGGACAACTTGCTGCGAGCATTGCAAGTGATAGTAGGGTTGTCGTGCACGACAGGACCAATATTCGAGCGGTCGACTCCAGCATGATTTCCGATCCGATCGAAGTTGTGGTTATTGATGTATCCTTCATTTCATTGGAGAAGGTCTTTCCATCTATCAAACAAGTGCTATCTGAAACAGCTTGGGTGATAGCATTGATAAAACCTCAATTTGAAGTGGGTAAGGAGTCGGTAGGAAAGGGCGGTATAGTGAAGGATCCGGAACTCCATGACTTGGCGGTTCAGAAGGTGAGAGGTTTGGGTGTTAACCTTGGCTGGGACGTCATTGGCATCACAGAATCCCCGATTAAGGGGGCGAAGGGGAATAAGGAGTTCCTGATCTGCTTCAAGGTAGGAGGTTAGGCTAGTTCTTGCATTCCAGCTGGTCGATGCTATATTTCCTTGAAACTATAGGCTTTTTGGGGGAGTCGGTGCATCCTTTTAAATCCATAATAACATTTATTTTGCTGATCTCAATGATCGCGTGCGCGACCAAGGAGCCGGTGAAGATCTCCAAGATAGATGAGGATAAAGATCCTTATTATCAGTTCTTGAGAGCTGACATGCTCGCTATGGATGGGGAGATTCGCAAATCGACGGAGAAACTCAGGAAGCTCATAGAGGAGGATCCGAAGCAGGCATTCTTCTATTACCTGTTGGCGCAGAACCTCATTCAGGAGCGACAGGGGGAGGCGGCGGTCGAGGTATGTAAGACCGCTGTGAAATTGGATGATTCGCTTCTCGATGCCAAGGTTTTTTTGGCTCAGCTGTATTCC
>CAYWIG010000154.1:0-5307 GCA_964458295.1 uncultured Myxococcales bacterium | reverse complement strand
CCTCCTCGAGCCTGTTCCAGTCCTCTAGTGCTGAGCCCTCCTCATCGCCTTGCCCCTCTTGAGACTCCTCCTGATCCGCAAATTCGTTATCCTCAGGATGTTCCTCTGGAACCTCCTCGATCCCAGGAATTTCCTGGGGCTGGATCCGTGCAGGCTGATTTTTCGGCTTTATGTCATCGATGTTGGCGAGGTTGATCTCCTGCGGATTTCTGAAGATGAGGACGATCGTGCCCAGGGCGATGCGGTCACCATCGTGCAGATACTCCTCAACCACCCTGCGATTATTTAAGAAGGTGCCGTTCTTGCTCTCAAGATCCCTTATCGCAATGCCGCCCCAACGCTTCGAAATTCTCGCGTGCCTTCTTGAAATGACATGTTCGTTGATCGGAAAATCGCACTCCGGATCGCGACCGATTACAATTTCTGCGAAGTCGTCCGAGAAAAGAAACTTCTTTCCCTCGGCGGATCCATTCAGAACTTCGATGCTTGGTATAGTCTCCTTGTCGATCGCGTTCAAAACTTTTTTGAGGAGTTTTACCTCCAGGATATCGCTCTCCGTAACCTCATCTGAGCTGTCGATATCAAATGCGGATTCGCCGGTGTGAAAATTGATATGATAGTTATCGATGGCGATCAGATCACCGGCTTGAAGGATGCTCTTCTCATTCGGTCGCAGTGGTACGCCGTTGAGATAAGTTCCGTTTCCGCTCTCTAAATCGACGATGAAAAAATTCTCCCCGTCAGTTACAATCTTGGCGTGATTGCGCGATACGCCGTTTCCGGGGAGGGGAACTATGTTTTCATCGAGCCGACCTATCGTGATCGAGTCTTCACTACATCTGTGAATCTCCGGCTCGCCTTTTCCAGGTTCTGTAATAATTAGTGTTGGCATTTTGTTCCACTCACACTCACATTTTGTTCCGCCATCTTAACTTCAGAGGGGAATTCATTTTTTCCAACCTTTATGAATCGGCAATACATCTGTGTCGCCTGTTGCATCTTGCCTAGCTGCCGATAAAGGTTGGCAAGGTTGTATAGCGCGCGCGCATGTTTCGGATTTATGCTGATCGTAGACTCCCACTCACGCTCCGCCAAAATTGTTTTGCCCTGCTTGTATAAAGTCAAGCCCAAATTGAAGGACGCATCTGCAAATCTTGGATTGATGCCCTTGGCTTTTCGAAGGGCTGTTTCCGCGCTCTTAAATTTGCTCATTCCAAGATAAACACTGCCAAGCCTGAACCAGGCCATGGCATTTTTTGGATTCAACGTCGTAACGCTCTTAAACTCGTTCATGGCATCCCTGGTCTTTCCCTGCTGCAAATAGAAAAGACCTAACTCGAGATGTGCATCGGCTGAGTTGGGATCCATCTCCAAGGCTTTCAAGAAACAGTTTTGGGCCTTAAACGAATCGCCCTTCTTTAAAAACATATGTCCCAATTTTAACCACCCTTCGACGGAGTTGGGACTGTCCGCTAGGGCCAGACGAAACCTTATCTGGGATTTTTCATAATCCCCCTGTTTCTCATATATCTCGCCAAGGAGTTTGTGGGCATGTGTTAGGTTGGGGTTTAGCTCCGTGGATGTTTTGAGTTCCTTGATCGCCTGTTCGACGTATTTTTGATCCCCGCTGCTCTTGGATTTTGCCAGATATGCAACGCCCTTCTGGTAGTGTGAATCTGCCTTCGTGCTATCCTTCTTCAAGGCTTTCTTTATCTGTTTGATCGCTTCATCGACATTCCCCTGTGCCAAATAGATGGCCCCCATGCTCGCGTATGGGGCAGCATATCCTTTGTCCAGACTGATCGCCTTTTGAAATTGCGCTATAGCCATCTGGAGTTGCCCTTTAAGCTTATAGACGATTCCTAAGTTGTTGTAAGCTTCTACGTAATCGGGCGACAGTTCGATTGCCGTCTTAAATTCAATCTCCGCCTTCTGGATGTTGCCGGAGTTTAGCGCAGAGACACCTTGATTGTTGTGGAATGCTGCCCTTCCGGTTGGTTTCGTAATCTTCTTTGATAAACCTATGCTCGGTATCAGCAGCAGGATCAGTATCGAATAAGCCAAGATTCGTATCTTCATGGTCTTTGGGCCTCTCTCCATCCTTGTGTAGGCTTTTTCGTAGATTGTGGTTTCCTGTAATGCTCAATATCGTGATTTTGCTCGATAAAATCAAGATGTATATGTTCTTACGCACTTTACGCATAAATCTCTTTATGCTAACAATTACGGTAATATGGCAGACAAGAAGCCAGGCGGTGGTACCAACAGTGCAATTTCCGACCGAACGTTGGGCCCCAACGATCATACAGTCATAAAACCCGCCGAGGGAGAGGATGAACACACTCCTTCGAAACCCATGTATGCCCCGCCATATCTCGTCGTCATAGATGGACCGAGGGCGGGTGCACACTTTCCACTGAACGATGCCAAGAACGTTATCGGTAGGTCTCCTGGAAACGCAGTTCGCCTCGAGGATCAGAGCGTATCCAGGCAACATGCCGAGTTGGAGAAGACCCCATCCGGTTGGATGATCAAGGATCTCGGAAGTAAGAATGGAACCAGCGTAAATGGTAAACCGGTCGTCGAATCCGTCGTGATGGGTCACAAGGATATCATCAAGACCGGGATCTACCAGCTGCGGCTGGTGACTCAAGATATATCCGCCGAGGAGGAGATGAGCCTTCCTCACGATGCGGCGGTAGCCGATAGAACCGTGTTTGTCTCCGCACCCCCCGATGGACAGACTGCGAAGATGGAGGATGCACCGCCTGATTCGGAGCCTCAGGAGGGGCTGAATCAGATCCCTGAAGAATCGGGGGAGTATGAAGCTTATCCCGACGAGCAGGAACCGAAGGTGGGACTCCTGAAGAATAAGAGAACCCTCATCATGCTCGCGGTGCTTGGGCTCGTGATAATTGCAGCGGGTGCATATTTTGCAAACAGGTTGCTCTTTTCACCGTCTAAAAAGCCTGTCTCCAAGAAACCGGCCGTCACAAAACCGACGACAAAGCCGAAACCAAAGCCTACCGCCGAACAGGGCACAAAGCCTGGACAGACGCCTCCCGGAACTCAAAAACCGGGTGATGCCAAACAGAAACCAACTGAAAAGGTGCCGCCTAAATCCTCCGTAAAGAAGGTTCCGGTGTTTTTGGACTTCGCTTCAAGCCCGATGCCCGCTGAGGTGACCTTTCAAAAGGAGAAACTCGGGAAGACGCCGCTTAGAATTAACGTCGAATTGGAACCCGGCAAGAACTATCAAGCGGAGGCACTCTTTGAGATGCCGGAGATACAGGAGAAGTATACCGAAAAGGTTGACTTTAAGCTTGAGAAGGGTGAGTCGGTCGTCCCCATTCTCTTCCGTGGCCCAATCGGCATGATAAAGATAAATGACCTGCCTCGCGATGTTGAATTCTATCTCGAGGGAAAGTTTTCCTACGATCGTTTCCAGGATAGGTCGACAAAGTTGACGGAAATAGTTCTTCAGAAGCCGATCTACATTCCTTATGGGGAATATTTTCTTGAGCTTCGGCGGGCGAGGCAGCTCGGCGAAACATCTCAGACCTATGTTACGGATATAATCTTCAGGCGCGACTTCCAGATAGCGAAGGAGAGCCCTACCTTCATGATGAAGGTGAGCGAGGAGGATCTCAAGGTCTTTCCGGTGAAGATCAGGTCCGAACCACCTGCTGCTGACGTCTACATCGACGGCAAGACGGTGGGCGAGACTCCGTACGAAGGTAACTTCCCTATCGGTGAGCACAAACTCGTGCTGAGAAAGGAAGGGTATTTCGAGCATTCGGAAAATTTGAAGGTCGATATCAATACTCCGTTTGCAGCCAACGTGAAGCTGAAGACATCGCTCGCCGGCGCGCACCTCAACAACGCCAAACTCGCGATGGATCGTCAGATGTGGCAGGAGGCGATAAACGAACTCGCGGAAGCCTTGAACAGCAAGCCCGCACCTTCCGAGGTTGCTCAGGCGAATTATATGCTGGGTGTCTGCTACTTAAGCCTCAACGATATTCAAAGGGCGATGGGTTACTTCGAACAGGCTAGAGAGAACAAGGATGTTCGAAACCAAGCCATGCTAGGTCTCGTCAGCGGTTATGCGATGATGCAGAGGCTCGATAAGGCACTTCCCCTTCTCGTCGAGGTGATGCTCAAGGCGAAGAGTGAGGATGTGAAGAGGGAGGCGACCGATCTCTTCCAGAAGATCTCACCTTTCCGTTCCGTGATTTACGTCTATTCAGAACCACAGGGTGCCTTGGTGACGGTCAATGATAAACCCGTAGCACAGAGGACGCCGGTCATCCTACATGAACTTCCGCTCGGCAACTATAAGATCCGTGTGGAGAAGGCCGGTTACCTGCCGACCGATCTGAGCCTCAACCTCTCGGTGAATGAATTCAATCCGATTATCGTGAAGCTGAAGCCGATACCGAGATAGTCCTGTTGATATTTCTTTGAAGTTTAACATAGGAGGTTTATATGAATATAAAAAGATTTTTGGTGGGTTCAATGGTCCTTCTTCTTGTAGCCGCAATATGTACTCCCTTAGCACTTGAGGCGAGAAGGAAGAGCAAGAAAGATAAAGTGAAGATTAAAATAATCGATGTGTCGGAGAAGGATTCGGAAGAAAGTCGTGAGGAGGGTAAAAAGGTAAAACTTTCACCCGACAAAGAGGTCATCATAGTTATAATTAAAGATAGGAAGATAAACCTTGCCGCATTTCTAGATGGATTAGGAGTGGATAGTGAGGATTTCACGGGAGGGACACCAGGTTTCACCGGAGGCTCTGGAACGGTAGCTTTTGAAGGCTACGGCGATCCCCCAAAAAATCCGCCACCCACCGTGAATCCATGTGAGTTTAGTGTTGTAAAACCTCACGATGGGTCGGAAGGTAATGATGTTATAGACCTGTCTGCACTAGGTGATGCGTATGTTGTACATGGTTTGGGAGGTGACGATACTATCACGGGTCCTCACAAACCCAGCACACTCTACGGGGATAGTGGTAACGATACAATCACTGGCGGTAATTGTCCCGATAAACTGTATGGCGGTGAGGGTAATGATACGTTAAATGGCGGTCCAGGTGATGATGAGCTGCGTGGCGGTGAAGGTAATGATGTGTTAAACGGTGGTCCAGGCGATGATGTTATATATAAAGGAGAAGATGATACGGTCATTCCGAGTGAGGGAGACGATGTAATTCATCATCTATGATGTAGAGCATCAAAAGTTAAAATTTATGAGTTATAGGACATTTTGTGTTGGTAAATTAGGGTTCAAAGACTGTTTGAAACA
>CAYWIG010000153.1:0-5320 GCA_964458295.1 uncultured Myxococcales bacterium | reverse complement strand
AAAATTAAGAGTTTTTTATAATAGATATAGTACATCAATTCTTAATTCTTCATTCTCAATTCTTAATTGCTCCATTAGATTTTTCCCTGCAATAAAAATGCTATCACAAGTGCATAAATGACGAGTGATTCGATGAGTGCTAGCGCGATGATCATAGGTGTCATGATCTTGCCTGCGGATTCCGGATTTCTTGCAATGCCTTCCATGGCTGCGGTTGCAACCTTACTCTGACCGAATGCTCCGCCGATAGTCGCCACAGCTATTACAAACCCAGCGGCGATGGCCACCATCGCCTTAAATTTAAACATATGTCCGCCGTCCTTGGCTACACCGCGTACAAATTCCTGGGCGATGGCGGAGTTTGAAATAAAGAGAGCAAACGATCCGAAGAAAATAGCCATTAATTTTTTCATAATCTACCCCCGTTTAAATCTCGGCATGATGTTCGGTACCACCAGTGGCAAGAGATATATATATAATCGACAACAAGGTAAAGACAAAGGCCTGAATGAAGGCTATAAAAATGGCCATGAACATGAAAATAATAGGAATTACGAATGGTATGAGTTCGGAGAAAAGCCCCAGCACCATGTGATCGCCCATTATGTTCCCGAAAAGCCGGACGGAAAGCGATATCGGGCGCACTATATGGCTTACGATTTCGATGGCGAGCATTAGCGGGGCTATCCAGATGATCGGTCCGGTCATGCTTTTCAAATAACCCTTAAATCCAAGTTCCCTTATTCCCGCGATGTTGTAATATGCGAACACCACGATCGCCACGCTCAAGTTTGTATTGATATTTTCGGTAGGAGGCTTGATCCACGGTATCACGGCCATCAGATTACAAATCAGGATGTAGATGAAGACGATACATATCATCGGAAGATGTCTTCTGTACGTCGGCCCTATGATGTCCTCGGATATTCTGGATAGGGCGGAGATCATGACCTCAAATATATTTACAACCGAAGCCCTGTCGTCAGGAAGTAGGTGATCCTCCGGAACTTTGATCCTCTTCCATACGATAACTGAGAGTAAGGTTACTATTCCAAGCGCGATTACGGACATGGATATGTGAACGTACTCGCTAGCGAGTGAAGGATGGAGGTTGATAGCTTCTATCAGCCATTTAAACGGTGTTTGACTTTCCATAGTTCAACCTTACACCTTCGATGACGAGGGCGAAGACGAGTATCGAAAAACCGCCCATAAATGAGAACGGTTCGACATGTCCCTTCGTGATTAGCAACCATAGGACTCCTCCCAGCACGCCTAGCTTGAGTACGCCTGCGATCGCCCAGCCTATGCTCTTGACGTGTTCCCCTGAGAAGGATTTCACCACGGTCATTACGAGCACGAAGAAGCTTACAAAGCCGATAAGCCAGCCGGAAGCGATCGAGATCGCAGCTGCCTTTACCTGTAAAACGATTGCAACTATGACGGATAGCAGCATGGCTGCGGCGGATATCAGGAAGATCCTTTTGAGCAATCCCTTAATGGCGGATTTTGGTTTCGTCGCATTGGACATTCCTTTAGACCCCCTTTCCGAGCCAGAGACATATATTACATACGATGAGGAAGCAAAGGATAAGATGTCTCGAATATCCTACTCCCGGTTTTCCGGATTAGCTTGTAGCTGGATATCCCATCATTGACGGGCCTTTCCGGGCATGCTAGGGCAAGCACACCATGAGATTTCCTCTCAAACAGACCCTTGCGGTGGCGAGGCATATAGGCAGACAGAAGCGGCGTGGGATCAAGAGGTTTCCTCTTGTCCTGATGTTGGAGCCGCTACATGCGTGCAACCTCACCTGCTCTGGGTGCGGAAGAATCAGGGAGTACAAGGACAACATCAAGGATATGCTTCCATTGGATAGTTGTCTGAAGGCGGTCGACGACTGTGAAGCACCCGTCGTTTCAATATGCGGTGGAGAGCCGCTCCTCTATCCTGAGATAAAGGAACTGGTCACGAAGATCTTGGAGCGTGGTAAGGTTGTCTATCTATGCACCAACGGTCAGGTTTTGGATAAGAAGCTCGATCTGTTCCAACCTCACAGGATGTTCAACATCAACATCCACATAGATGGCCTTGCGAAGACGCACGATGTGATAGTTGAGAAGGAAGGGGCGTTTGACAGAGCAGTCGTAGGTGCCAAGTTGGCAAAGGATGCAGGGTTTATCGTCTGTACGAACACCACAGTCTACAAACAGACCGATACGAGTGAGGTGCGGGAGCTGGTCAAATATCTAGGCGGAATAGGTGTGGATGGATTTCTCATGTCTCCTGGATTTGACTACTCCGATGTCGAGGATCAGTCAGTATTCCTGACGAAGAATGCCATTATTCAAAAATTCAACGAATTGGATGATGTGGTGTCCGGCCCGAAGATTTGGAACACACCGCTATTTTACGACTTCCTAAAGGGTAAACGTGACTATCCGTGCACTCCGTGGGGAAACGTCACCTATAATATTCGCGGATGGAAGGCCCCATGCTATCTCGTCACCGATAAGCACTATGAATCATATAATGATTTTATCAGAGACGTAGCTTGGGAAAAATACGGTCCAGGCTGTGATCCCAGGTGCACGAACTGTATGGCGCACTGCGGTTTTGAGGCTACCGTCGCCCTAACTTCCACCAGTAAGATTTCCGATATGCTGAGGATGGCAAAGTGGACATTCTTTTAGTGTATAGGTGTCTGGGTATATAAGTGTCTAAGAAAAATCTTAGTTTCCCAAACACCTAGACACTTATACACTTATACACTTATACACTGAGACACTAGGAATTGACTTCCCGCTCCCTCAGCCGTAAAACAATCACATGTCCCAATATCCCCTAGCTGTGGTCGCAGCCTTGGATGATGAGATCCGCACCATCAAGTCTCGCATGGAGGTCGATTCCAAGATCCATATCCGCCCATCACAGATCGTCATTGGGAAATATAACGGGAAAACCCTTATAACTCTTAGGAGTGGCGTAGGCAGGCGGGCGATGTCCAAGGCGGCATCCTATCTGATCGAAAACTATCATCCCGAATTTTGTCTACACGTTGGATACTGTGGTGGCACCGATCCCCGTTTTGCAGCTGGGGATATAATTATCGCAGATGCGATCGTCGATGCCGAAGATGATGCCAAACTACTTCCCGACTCCGCGAGTGTCGAGCGTGCGATCAAGTTGTGCAATGATAAGGGGATTCGCGCGAGGGTGGGATCGATCGTTACTGTGAAGAGGGCGATCAGCTCCCCTCACGAAAAGGCATTTATTGGGACGAAGCATGAGGTCGTTGGAATCGACATGGAGAGTTATGAACTGGCACGTCTTTGCGACTCCAATTCGATACCGTATCTCGTGGCTAGAGCGGTGTTCGATCCGCTCGATATGGATCTCCCAGACTTTACCGACGATTTGGACAAAACAGGTGAATTGGATGGTATGATGTTCGTTGAGGATCTTATCAAAAATCCAAAGAAGATGATGAAGCTTCCAAGGCTTCAGTATTGTTCGATTCAAGCCAGACAGGCACTAACATCGTTTGTCGATGCCTGGCAGGAGGGTGTGGAATGAAGGGGAGATGGAAGTTCATAGTTCGCCTTTTTCTCCTCACCCTGATGGTTCTCTGTGTGGCCCTGATCGTCAAAGATTCTACCCATCAGCTCATGAGGGAACAATACGATGTCGCCGAGTCCACGCACGTCAAGATCGCCAAAATTTCAAGATGGATATCCTCCAATTCGGATTTTGAAATCCTCCTCGATGTCTGGAGGCTCATGCAAAAACCCGAGGTTGCCTCTCGTGTTATGGCAGTGTTGGATGAGGAGGAGGGCGGGGTATACGATCTCCTGAAGGCATTTTTGATGCGAAACAGCTCTATCGGCATGCTGATGTTTCAGGGGGGATTCGATGGCAGCGGTGAGGCGATACAGCCGAAATTCATCGCTGTAGCTCAGGGCAGTTATGATAAGGGGGAGATGATTGAGGCGATAGTATCGACATTTAGGGATACGAATATAAAGCCGATCGACGTCGAAGGTATGAACGGAAATAGAGTGTACTGCGATGATCTGGATATGCAGTTTTGCTTTTCATTTTTAGACGACGAACATCTCGCCGTAGGCTATCGCGTTTCATTTGATGAGTTCGTAGCCGGCCTTCCCTCGAATATACGTTTACCGAAAGAGATCAGTGATTCCATTATCGCCGGACAGGTTACCAAGGCCCCTAAATTCGCAGGGCAGGGAAAGGTTGAGGAGTTATATTTCTGGAGTGATGACGGCCAGAACCTTTTTGCCGTACTTCCTTATAAGAGCGTAGCAGAAGCGCTCGATGTGAGGGTCTTTTTAGAGGGGATGAGATCCCTATTGATAATGCAGAATGAAGGACGTGAGGGAATTTTGAAAATTCTCAAAGGCATCAAGATCTACGATGAAAATAAGAATGTATTTATAGAGCTGAATATTCTGAATTTGATCTAATATTTTTCAATATCAACCTCGAATGTTTTCGCCGAATTTTAGGAGCTTCCCTTCGTCGACAGGGCGCACTTCGCCTCCCTATCCATCGCCATTAATCAGTTGGCTTCATCTGATTTGGATGTCCTCCTCCGTCGGCCTCCAAACCACGAAGCCAATTTAATTTATGACTTCCGGATACGGTCGGTCTCGTGAACGCGCCTTTACGTCTTCTCCGGGAAGCTCCTAAAATTCGAAGGCGCAAGCTAAAAACACCTGTCTCACTCAGAAAATTCATTTGATTATTGTACTCAGCTCAACCGAATAAGGGGACCGTTCTTCCCTCCTCGACATCGACCAATCCTCTATCCGTTATTCTGAGTTTTGGTACCACCGATAACGACATAAAGGAGAGGGTAAGGAACGGGTTGTCGATTTTGGAGCCGAGTTTTTTTGCTGTCATTTCGATTCGATCATAGTTTTTGGCGACCTCATGTGCACCGAGGTCGGACATAAGGCCTGCGACTGGAAGTGGCAGAGTGTCCAAGATCTCTCCTCCAGCTGCGGCTGCGAATCCGCCGCCGCATTTGGCAAGGGTTCTTGCAGCGACTATCATATCCTCATCATTCGTTCCGACGACGATCAGATTGTGCGCATCGTGACATACGGTTGAGGCGAGTGCTCCATTCTTAATTCCGAATCCTCTTACAAGGGCTGTAGCTATCCTTCCAGTGGAGTGATGACGTTCGATGACTGCGATCTTTAAGATATCCCTCTTCGTGTCTGATACGATGCAGCCACCCGACATCGTCGGCTTATGATATTCAAGGTGCGTCGTTATCTGATCGGGGATCAACTT
>CAYWIG010000152.1:1475-5330 GCA_964458295.1 uncultured Myxococcales bacterium | reverse complement strand
CTTGGTCCCACTGTGCTATCTCATTATCGTCCTTATCCATCCAGAAGACCTCCAGGCGAGAATGATCATCAGTATCATTGAAGCCGATGTCCATATTCGTATCGACGTCATTGGCATAGAATGGCATCTTGTCATCCAGAGCCATATTTATCTTCAATGTGGTGTCCACGGCGTTGAGGGCCGTACATGAAGTATCATTTACCGTAATCTTGTAGGTGACATACTGGGAACCGTCGAAGACCTCCATACTGGTGCCAGGTTTTGGAGTGGTAAGAATTTTACCCTTAAAGGGATTGGAGCTTTCTTCATTCACGATGGTTTCCAACTCGAAGAGGTCTCCTATCGTGCTGTCATCCTCAATCTCTATATCGAAATTATATTTACCGCTTCCACCCTCAACCTTGATGGCGAAGGGCGTGGGTATTCCATCCTTGAATTCACTGCCGATCTTGAGTGTAGTTACTACATTATCCTGTAAGAGTTTGAGGGGCATCTCGCAGGGATCTCCTTTAACGACGAGCGAATTGATTGTCAGTTTTGCTTCATTACCGTCGTTATCAGCAGCCACTATCGATATGTGTTTGAATTCCTTGCCGGTGAAAATCTCGCTTGCATGAAGGAACATTACAGATTTCTTGGGGGAGCTCTCCATTGTATCAGGATCTACCGATGTTATCTCGAGGCCGTCCGCAGCCGCGCTACATCCATTCTCATCACAGGCGATCTTCTCGCCGGACATATACCACGTAAACGAATTGGCTTGAGGATCCCTATCCTCATCATTATCTTTCTTGTCGCCGGCGGAGACAACTTTGAGCCTCAACCATCCGTATGGTGGTAGAATGATGGAGTCACCGGTAGGTGGTTCGAGCTTCGTCCACATTGTACCGTCATCGTTTTTCTTGTAGAGGTTGATTGCAATATCTTCGACTACCTTCATGCCGATCGTTTTAGTTGCTATGTTGGAAGAATTGTTTGCATCTGTGACAGTTAATGTCGCAGAATAATCACCGGTCTCATTCGGTGCGCCTTCAAAATATATATGCCTTCCACCATCATGCTTCAGGGATGTCCCACTGGGATTGTCTGAAATGTTCGATACAAACTTTCCACTGCCACCGGAAACCGTGATCTTGATTGAGATGTTTTTGTCCAACACCAGTTTGCCGAACGTATTGGATGTTTTGTAGATCACGATCTTTCCGGGTGAATGTGTGGATTGACTTTTCTTTTTCCAAAGAGGTTTTTTCGGTGATGGTTTTGTAACCGTCGGCTGGGCAGACTCCTCATCTTCGACGGGCACGTAGTCATCATGATCGGATTCATATGATGGCCCACCGATCGGTATACCGCCTTCCGATGCTCCCGGTGTATCATCTTTGTTTTTCCGAACAGCAGTTGATGAATCCGGATTACATCCTGCGATGCAAAGTGAGAATAAGACTAGAATTATTAGATATCGCTTCATTGGATGCCCCTTACGTTAAAGGTTTTTTCTATACTTATATTATCGGCAGAATGGGGGCTGGAAGTTGCTCGAAGGGATAAATTATATGCCTGTAATATCAGGCTGTTAGCGGTTTTTATGAGGGCAATTCGAACAAGAACACATCTAGTGATGTTTTAGGTGCATGAAAATCACACTTCAACACAGGGTAGATCAATCCTCCGGATTCCACCAGCGATCTCCCACGTGAGCTTCGACCACGTCGCATGGCATCCAATCTATAGGGAATCCGTGAGTGCACTTACCATAATAACATTCCCAGTCTGTTCTGGATGCATTTCCTCTGGATGTGTTGATTTCACTGATCGTTGGATTGCCCTCATATCTGACATCGGCACACCATTCGATAGTTCCCTTTGCTGCTTTTAGCTGAATTACGTGTACCCACAGTTCAACACCCTTTAAGTTCTTTTTTCTAGGTTCTTTATCATGATGATCAACATAAACCATATTTACATTGCCGAGGTCCTTCGGTTGATCCCACTTGAGGGTCATGTCCCGAGGGGTGATCTTCTTTCCGCACTTGTAATCCCTGGCTTCCCGACCATCATCATTAAAGTAGCACTTGCCGTTGGCCTGGCGGCTTCCACCGTTAAAATCATACCATTTCAGAAATCCATCCCAATCGGCCATTACCCCTCCATCCTCGCTCGTCAAAACCATATCCAACTTCGTATGCTTCTTTCTGATCTGATTCATACCCGCAACCAACAAATAATCGAATGTGTCGAATGACCAGTTCTTTTTATCCATTTCGAGTTCTATAGATAATGTTGCTGTATCGCTCGTTGTATTTGGACAAGCATCGGTAGCGTCGGTGACGGTAATTTCCCATTCGGCCGTCTCGCCGAAGGGGAGGCAGCCGAGACCACATTCACCGGTGAGTGTGAATTTTATCTCACCCGATAGCAAACCCTCGGCCTCATGTTTCTCTATACTGTATTCTATTCCTTCACCGCTGAATGCACTCTTTTCAGTGACCTCCCAGTTGTACTTCCCACTGCCTCCCGACACCCCTATAGCGAATGGAACGACAGATTCCGCTGTCGTGCCGTGGTTGATTTTCCATCTACCGTTGTGTTCTTTTCTTTTTAGTGCGATTGGGATTGCACATGAATCTTCTGTAACGGCAAGATCTATTATCACAGTCTCTTCGTTTCCCACATCGCTCTCGACTGTGACCTCTACATTTTCATGATTGCCTGGAGTTGCGGATACGAAGATGAATGAACTATTTGGTGCAGATTCTCCGGTCGAAGGATCGGAATTCAGTATTTCGACACCGCTGGCATTGTTCAGCGACCAGCTGAAGGAATTGAACTTTCCTACCGCTTGAATCCTCAGAACTTCTTCGAATCCAAGATCGATCCTCTTTTCCGTTCCAACCTTATTCCACTTACCCTCATTCTCCTGATAGAATTCCATCCCTAGAGTATCCGTGACGGTCATGGTCAAAACCTTCGTGTGTGTATCGGATGGATTGTCGATCGAGGATGCGGTGATGGATATCTGGTATTCTCCAGGCGTGTCATCGACAGCGCCTTCAAGGTACGCAATCTTCAGCATGCCGGATTTAAATTTTACTCCGCCGGGCAATCCCTTAGCCGACCATTTAACTCTAGAAGCGCTTCCCATCGCGACGATCTTTACCTTTTTCTTTTCGCCGAAGAGCCACGTTCCCAGTGATGACTTCGTTATCTTAAGAGATGTAAAAGCACCTCCTGTGGACTGGCTCTTTTTCTTGATACCGCTGTATCCAGGTGCCTTGTTGGAGGGTGATGGAGTAACTAAATCGACGTCGTCATCCTCAACCGGCGTTTTGCCATCGTAGTCGGGCTGCTCGTAGGATCCCCCGATCGGAACCTCATCCCCCCCGCTTGCAATTTCAGAATCTGAATCGATCCTTTTTTTCAAAGCAAGGTTTGAGCCACAGCCAGCAATGGCTAAGCTGATAATTAGAGCGATGAAAGCTAGTCTCTTCATTGGTTTCCCCTTGGTTTATAATTATGTATAGGTTATCGGCTGTGGGGATGGGTGGAGTTGCTTATCGGACTGATTATAATATTCTTACATATCGGGATGTTGGACTGTTTCTGAGAGGATGTTTCGTGTTTATGCGTTTAAGCTTGCTTGCCTGAAGGGCCCGGATCAGCTTATAATGCAAGGTCTTGGGAGAGAGAATGAGAGAACGTTCTAAATCATTGATATTAAAGCGTGTTGCATATGGCGATGCCGATTGGATCGTGACATTCCTTTCAAGGGAGTGCGGTCGCATGAGCGGGATGGCCAAATCAGCCCGCTCCTCGAAGCGCCGCTTCGCGGGAAGTTTGGAGCCAGGTCAGCTCGTA
>CAYWIG010000152.1:0-1465 GCA_964458295.1 uncultured Myxococcales bacterium | reverse complement strand
CGCCGTTGCGGACCACCATGGAGGGGTGGCCGGGGAGCTCCTTCTGGAAGATGACCTCCTCGAGCGGCGTGCAGAAGACGTTGGTCACCGCGTCCGCGACCGCCCGCTCCTCGAAGCGCCGCTTCGCGGGAAGTTTGGAGCCAGGTCAGCTCGTAGATCTTCAGTTCGTGGAGAGGCGTGGATCGGCACTCGTGAGGATTGAAGAGTCGACGGGGCTTCGATCGACGAACGGAATTTTAAAATCCCTCGATAGGATCAACGCGATGGCAAGGGCCTTAGAACTTTCGATAAATTTTTTACAGGAGCACCAGGCAGCACCTGAGAAGTTCGATCTGCTGAACGCATATCTCACATGGCTAAACGAAAATGACCCAAGCGTTTGCGAGACATCGGCGTTCGAATATAGATGGCTCGCACAGAGCGGGTTTATGCCGGGATTGGAAAGATGTCTGAGGTGTGAGAGGGAAGTTGTGAGTGAGGGGAGTTGGGTCTTCGACCTCGATAACGGGAGTCTGCTTTGCAAAGCATGTTCCGCATCTTCGCTTGTGAAACTTCACATAACGAAGGGAGCGTTGGAGGGCTTGTACAAAATCTCCTCTGGAGATTATGACGTCGCGAAGGATCACGCTGTAGCAGCCCAAAGGATTTTGCATAGATATACGGACTATGTTTTGGGTAAACCACTTAAGTATAGGCCTCTGTAAATATTATGGTTGTCATCCCCGCAGGATTTTAGCGGGCCTTCGCCGCGCCAAAGCGGCTTCTGCCGCGCAGGCGGGGATACAGCGGTAGTTAAATTTTGAGATACTGGATTCCCGTTTAAAGCACGCGGGAATGACATCAGTGAGAAAGCTACACTCTATGAAGGAAGTAAGGGATAGACAGGAAATTTGGCCGTTTATTTTACTATCGGTGATTTTGCACGTCCTTCTGATGTTTTTCATCTACAAGACGGCATCGGTGCCGAAGTTCACCGATAAGATGATCGAAGTCATTCCCGTAATCGAGGATGGTAAGAAATATCGCATAGCCGATATCGACAAGCCCGATGTTGAGAGGAAGCCGGATCAACCGAAATTCCTTGGAAGGTATGACAGCAGCGTCGAAAAGGAACAGGTGGGGCCGGGGCGTGTGAGTAAAGGGGGAGAGGGGAAGAAGGGTCAAAAGAGGAGTGATAAGAAGAAGGAGAAGGCGGCCAAGAAGAGGAAGAAGGGTGCGGATAAGATGGTCGTCCAGAAGAGGGCCAAAACCCCCACTCGAAAGAAGGGTAGCAGATTTGCTGGGATGGGTCTCCCCGGTGGTGATTTCTTTCCCGACTTCAAGAGGGGAAGTAAGACGTACCTGAATGTCCTGCGCTATCCCGATGTCGATTATTTCGTCAGAATGAAGAGAGCGTTTAGAGTGACGTTCAATCCAACGCCATCGCTTCGTGAGCACTTTATGGCGAACCGCGTATATAGTGGAT
>CAYWIG010000151.1:2567-5336 GCA_964458295.1 uncultured Myxococcales bacterium | reverse complement strand
CAGGATCAGTGTAGAGATTCGTCATTACGACCGTACGACGACGCCCCTCCTCCGCAACCTTACCCCAGTTCGGAAGTGACTGGCCGATAATCGCACCCAAGTTGTGTCTCGAATCACCGCTGTTTAAAACCATCTCTATGAAATCCGGAAATTCGAAGGCCACCTTTCTCGCTGTATATGCAGGACCGATTAGATCGGCCAAGCCCTTCTCCATCTGATCCCTCAAGGGATTTAGCTTGTCCTGCCATTCGAGTGAGCCCTGATCGATCTTCGCAAAGGCCATGTGAAAACCTGCCTTCTCAGAACAGGGATCGAAGTAGGTTTCATCCGGAGCTATACGAAGATACCACTTGCTGTTTCGCGCATTCATGCCGACCCACGCTTCATCTGCCTCGGACCAGTCGTTTGACTCAAAACCCTTCGCCGCTGCCAAAAGATACTTCTTAAACGCGGCCTCATCGTCACCCAAAATCTTTGCGGCCTCCTTGAGCTCATATGCAACCTCACCCATCTGATCGCCATATTCATCGACGAGTGAAAACGCCTTAAGCTTCCCACCCTGCTCCCTCACTACCGTGAAAGGATTCAATAGCTCCTTGGCATTTGCCATCTTACCGATCTTCTCACACATATCCTTGTCCTTCTGCAGATCGGCTGGATATGCATCCGAGATCTTCGGTGGAAAAGTCGTAATGGCGTTACAGAGCGGATCATCCTGAGTCTTAGGCGCATCGCACCACGGACCCATGTTCCGATCGAAGAGTGCCAAGCTCGCTTTATCCGCATCCGGAATCGTCGGTAGATATTTAAATCCACCCTTCTGGATCTGATAGAGCTCATCGATTATTTCGCCAGCTTTAACGAGATGACGGATGACCGATCTGTCATTTGGGGAGGCGTGCCTAAAATCCGTTTGCACGACCGTCGGCCTACCTTGATTCAGCTCCTCCATAACGAGCTCCGCTCGCCTAGCCTCTATCAATTTATAATAGATGTTCTGGAATTTATCGGTGAGCTTTCCATCTAAGACGTAAGGCTTCAAATCGATTCCCGCTCCGACTGGAATCAACTCCTTCGCCTCAATCTTCTTATTGTCGTTTGCATCGACCTTCCAAAAGAGGGGAATCTCATAGGCCGTTACGAGTCGGTTGAAATTATCGCGATCCAGGGCTGGAACGTCGAACTGTGTTACAACATCCCCCTTCTTCGTGCATCCCGCACCGATTGAGAATATGACGACTAGAGCCAGTAGACCAATAACGAAACGTTTCATCTCAGAACCCCCTTAAAAATCAGTTAATGATTGATAAACATTTTTTTTACATGTCATCCCCCTCCTTTGTAAGGAGGGGCTAGGGGAGGTAGATCATCTATCTACCCCCTCTTTCTCCCCCTTACAAAGGGGGAGGAATAATCGAGGGCGGATATTCGTTCAGGCGTGACACGATGTCAATTTGGAAGGGATGGAATTTCGCGTTTTATATTTAACTGGTTGTTATTATTAGTTAATAGGAGGTTTCTGTCTTCGGTGTTTAGGTGTCTATGTGTCGTAGCAAAACAATCCCAGGAATTTCGAAGGCCGCAACACAGCTTTAATCCCTGTGGATATTTTACCCTAGACACCTAGACACCTAAATACTTGGATACTCAGACACTTAAATACTCAATGAAGTGGTGACAATCCTTCACGCACATACTTCGCATCGAAGCCATCACCATCGACATCTATAAAGATTGGATTTGTAAAACCCCACGCCGATGCACCAACCTTTTTGTCGGCATGAAATTCGATCAGATCGGCCGGATCAAATGTCTCCGGTGCATCACCGCTGCTCTTTAAAACATTTGTGACGATGGGAAATAGGGAGCGATACCCTTCTGTCTTTCTCGTACCCCTGGCCATAGCGACGATCCACGTGTCGTCACTTACCTCTACATCAAATGTAACTTTAGCTGAGATCGCGCCGTCCACTTCCTCCCAACTCTCAAGTGTACCTTCAGAGAGTTTAAATGTCTTGGCCGGCGAGTACGTATATCTCGGCACATGATACGGCTTGTAAAATTCCTCCGGATCGGCGGCCACCCCCTGCATCGGCACATCGGTATCGTCATCGACCGGTATCGGATCCGTATTCATATAAACCTCAATCGTATCGAACCACGCCCAGGATGGCGCACCGACTTCGACGGTGACCTTCGCCTTTGAACCATTGAAGGTCTCGCCGATCCCCTTTCTCACACCGGAAGAATTTTCGGCATACATCATGACGATCGGACCAGCTGATACGGTCACCCTACCCGCATTGATGTTCGCTGCATATTCTTCAAGATCTATCGCATCGTGATCAGCACCCATCCCATCGCGGGGATCTGTGGAGCTCGCGATGTAATTTCTTGGGAGTCCAACGGGATTTGCTGCACCCCTATGGCTATCTGAATCGGCGGTCGCTGTAATAATATATCCAAGATTTAAAAGGTTAAACCACGTGGGTAGCGCTGAGCGAAAGAAAGAATCGCCATCGTGAAGGTGCGGTCCTATCGACAACTCCATAGCATCGAAGAAGGTCGATACAAGCCCGCTCGTGCCGAACTCCAGTGGAAACGATGTGCCAGAACTCCTGGGGGGCATCCTTCTCTCCACCGGATCAGCGTAACTCATCAAGGGCGAGACGCCATGCGTATCCGTATAATATGTAGAGGTAACCCATCCGGTAGCAACGAGAAGTCCTGTAGGATTATCCATTATGTGATTAGCCTGAATCACCTCTT
>CAYWIG010000151.1:0-2557 GCA_964458295.1 uncultured Myxococcales bacterium | reverse complement strand
TTGATCTTCTCTATAAGTTCGGCGATCGTATGAACGTAGTCCGGCGCAGGCGATACCTCGTCGAGATCCGAGTGGGACCAGTCTATAGCCCCACCCTCCGGATGATCGTGGTCATGTTCCAGCGGGAAGGCATGTATATGTCCATAGTGATTCGGCGTCACCTCATCACCAGTGGAGGTTTTCATACTGCCCGATGGAATTAAACCGCGAGAGCTGAGAGATGAAACGTAAGGTTTGTAATCCGTAATAAAATCATGATCGGATGATTGCAGTACGTCCAGCGCTTCCGCCGCTGCCGATAGAGCTCGAAGTTCTTGAACCAAATTCGAATCCGGACTCGTAATGCTATGAACATGAAAATCCGCACTTATATAGCCGGGCGTCTTTACGGCACGGCGCAACGTAATATCCGACAGCACGATCTTTTCGGATGCTGAAACCTCAACAACCTGTTCGTAGGATGTATATTCTGGACCGTGGCTCACCACGAGGCGATAGGTGCCCGGCTCAAGATCAAAGCTGTTGCTGCCGGTAAGATCAAACGTTCCATCCGCAGCGATATATTTTATTCCGACGACACCGAATATCGGTTCCCAGTGAATGGCGGATTTAAACCTTCCAGCGGCACCAACTTTATTTGGGGAGGGATCCTCGCCGACGATCGTAAGCCTTGCCGGAATTGCCTCGCCAGTTTCATCATCGATCACCGAATCGGCAAGTTCGATCGTTCCCGCCTCACCTAGCGTGCACGTTACGAACGCAGAATCCAAAACAGACATATCTATCGTATCCGGTTCGCATTTACCCGAATCGGAGGCAGTGTTCAGATGAAATCCAGGGAGGTCGACGATCAACTTATAAGTTCCGCTGCCGAACTGCCTTGATACGGCGTTTCCGCCTGTGGGAACGGTCCCGGAAAAATGCCCCGTCGAATCGGTTTTATATGTAATGAGTGTCGATGAGCCGGTCATGACGGCGACCGTGGCACCTCCGACTGCATCACCGTTCGCATCATTTACGACACCGCTGATCGGCCTGACCATTGCATCGATTGCACCAAGCCCTGCATCCAAAACCGAACCGGCCGATCCGTTTCCAACGACGAAATAACTCGTAACCGTCTTCAACCCATCAGGAGGTATTGAAAAATTGATCGTCGGATCACCGCCACCTAGCGGCGCTAGCTTCAAAAACTGTTCGCCGAACATTATGCCGGATACGCCGGAATACGTTACCGATGTCGTCGTGAGGAACTCACCCGTCTCAGGATCTTTGAACTGAGATGGATCGAAGAAGAAGCCGTATGAAACATCGACTTCATCAAAACCCGCATAGATTATCGCCGGAGTGTTGTCACCCACCTGAGTCATGAGATCCGGTGAGAAGCCGATCCCCGGAATCAACATCGAGACCTGACCGGAGCCATTTAGAAACTGTCCGATAGGAATCTTTACCTCCTCATCGCCGGGATTTGTGAAGGTAGATTCTATGCGGATATAATTCTTCCCGGGTTCGAGGATGTAATCAGTTACGACTTCGTGGCTCATCTCCTTCAAATCATCATAGATGGTAAAGGGATTTCTCCTGTCGTCGAATCTATTGGAGAAGTTTACGCGCTGACCCGCGACCGCCTCCGCAACATCCCCGATAAAATCCAGATCGAGATAATCGTACACATCGATCATTCCGTATGCGCGTAAGATCTTCGGTGTGTTATCGGAACCATCTGATACGGCTTCGTAGTTGTAATAGTTGACCGTCCATTCGATATTTACGAGAGGAAATAACGAACCGAAGTTATCCTGACCTTTTTCACCGCCTGAACGTATCAGATCCGCATCTATGATATTGCCGCCGAATGAGTTCACGCCTGCATTCTTTGTAGGTTTCTGAATGATCACACGAATCTTGTCGTTCTTGAGTAGAACGTCGCCGATGCGACCCTGTGCAACGGGTCCACCGATGAGGTCGGATTCGTCATGAATCGTAAAGGGCGTATCGGGATAGCCCGAAAAACTCGGATCGATACCCTCCTCACCGCCACCTGAGCATGACGTGATGAGGATCGAAGCGATGAAAAGACATATTATTATTAAATGACGTTTCATAATTATCTTCCGTTACGATCGACCTCCCTGTATCGGCATGTGGCCAATTTTGTTGCCCATTTATTTCATATATATGAAGGAGATCGAGGCCTGGTGCGGCATAGCGATAGCCCACCGCATTATACGCTTAAGTGCTTGATTTTTAACCATAAGACACCTTGGAGGTGTCTTATGGTTGCAAGTTATTATTTTATAACCGTTTTACACCTCCAAGGTGTCCAATGGTGAACAGTTGCGATATTAATACAAAGATTGACGGAATTTCGGCATCGCGTTAGATAGCGATCTCGCAATCTTAATGAATTCAACTCGTTGAGGAGGAATCGATGATTATCGGCGTGCCGAAGGAAATAAAGACCCAGGAGAGTCGTGTTTCAGTGAGGCCAGATGGCGGTTAGCAGGTAAACGATGCCGGGGCAGAGGGTTTCGGCGGGCAGTATGGCGGTATG
>CAYWIG010000150.1:3437-5341 GCA_964458295.1 uncultured Myxococcales bacterium | reverse complement strand
TGACCGGCACGAAGTTGAGTTTTTCGATTCCAGCCTCGGCTGCTGCGTGCTTGAGCATCGATATCATTCCGAGCTTGGGATTTCGGAGTTTACCCGTCCTACTCCTCCCTCCCTCTATGAAAAACTCCTGACAGTAACCCTCCTGGAGGAGAATCTTGAGATATGTTTCGAGCACCATCTTATAGAGCTGGTTATCCCGAAACTCCCTCCTGATGAAATATGCACCGCATCGCCTGAATATCTTTCCAAGCGGCCAAAAGCTCATATTTATCCCGGCGGCGATGTGCGGGACGGTCATGCCGTTTTGATACAGAATGTGCGAAAGAACCAGATAGTCGACGTGACTCTTGTGGTTGGGAACGAGGATGATAGGGCCATCCGCGTAGATATCCTTTGCCCTTTTTAAACCCTTCATGTCGATGTCAAAGTTTTCATAAATTTTACCGAGTGCCGAACCGAGAATCCTATCGAAGAATTCAAAATATGTGTAGTCGATGTCGGCCGCTATCTCCTTTATGTAACGCTCCGCCAGATCGCGAAGGTCATCGGCCCCCTTGTCACGCTCCGCCGCGAGTTTGCAGATTTTCTCGTCGAGCCCATCATCTCCTGTAACTTCCTGGATAAACCAGCTCCTCGGCTTGATTATCGGTCCGGTGACCGCCTTTCTCTGGGCATGCAGCGATTTCAGAAGATCATTGCGAAGCTTTGTTGCGATTTCGTTGTCGGAGCTGCCGTTTCCGGATTGGATAAACTCCTTTAAATCGATCGGCTTCCCAAATGCAGCATGTGCCTGGGTCTTATAGTTGCGCCAGAAGAGAACCGTCTTTCTTATTATTCCGGGCGACTCCTTTTCACCGAAGAGTATATCCACGATAGTCTTCTTCTGTCTTTCAGGGTGACGACTCCAGATGAATTCGAGGGGGATGATAAGAACCGGTTTTTCGCTCTGACGCCCAGCTAGGATAAGATCGGTGATCGGCTTGATGGATCCTGTGAGGAAGAGGCTATCGTCTAAGAGTTCCGAGCGCGGTATTTGTATAAGTATGCTCGCACCCTCGGCTACCATCTTCGGAAGCTGATCCTCGTATAGTGGATTGTAGGTTTGGGAGAAACGCGAAATCTCCGATTGCTGCCAGAGCAGCGTATTCCAATAGAGCTTCCAAGGCATCCAACGTTTTAGCGTCACCGCGTTGTTAAACTTAACGAGGGGGAGGTCCTCCTTTTGAAACAGCTGATTGAAGTAGGTGCACTCGAGATGGCCAATTCTCTTGGCGACGTATACTATGGTTGAACCCGCAGCCAGCTCCTTTATCTCCTCAATCGCCTCCTGATCGGTGCTGACCCTTTTGAAGAAGCGCGGCAGGAGCAAACGATAGAGTAAATTCCATTTGGTCAGCATCGCAGAGGGGTGTTCAGGTTTCGGTCGTCCAGGGCGAAACCTCGAGGGCCAGCGCCTTGCACCAATTCGAAATATGGGATTGATGAGGCGCAGTATGCGTTCTGATATGTTTGGTCTGTCGTTATACATACAATTAAGAATGAAGAATTAAGAATTAAGATTTGAATTAAGAATTAAGATTTTTTTATAATGATGAGTACCATAATTTTTAATTCTAAAATTTTTAATTCTTAATTGATTTAATTTTACTGAGTTAGTTTAACGGTCAATTCCCCAATCATAGTGCCATATTTAACACATTCCTCAATCGCCTTGGCGTCGGGATTGCCCACGGCAACCGGGCCGTAGTGCGCTATTCTTGAATGACCGTGTACGATCATGCCGTGGATGAGCAACGCTTCGAGCATGCTCATCACGGTCGTTTCATTTCCACCACCAAGCATTCCTGAAGATGAAAAGGCGCCGCCTACCTTTCCCTGAAGCTTGCTGTGCACTTTTACCGAAT
>CAYWIG010000150.1:0-3425 GCA_964458295.1 uncultured Myxococcales bacterium | reverse complement strand
CCTCTTCATCTCTGCAGCCATCGTTCCGTAGTAGGTCGGACTTCCAAGGATCACTGCATCAGCGCCTAGTAGATCCTCGATCTTGGCATTCGCAACATCAACGAGCGTCACATCGACATCGGTCTGACAGATTCCCTCCGATATCGATTCGGCCATCTTCTTCGTATTGCCTGATTTCGAATGATAGATAACTAGGGCCTTTGGCATATGAATCTCCTTTTCCTAATGATTTCGGACATTCTGCCCAAATTTACCATCAGGCATCAAGTGCGAAATGTTGGGCCCGAATATCCGTTGATATCAGTGAGTTGGCTGTGCTAGACAGTTATGAACCACGCATAAAAAGGATATTATATGGGAATCATTAGGAAATTATCGAAAGAGGTGGTCGAGAAGATCGCCGCGGGAGAAGTCGTCGAGCGCCCAGCCTCGATTGTTAAGGAGTTGATCGAGAATTCAATCGATGCCGGGGCCAAGAATATCAGGATCGACGTTGTAGATGGCGGCAAAAAACTCCTCTCAGTGATTGACGACGGTACGGGTATGGCTGCCGATGATCTCACGGGATGTGTTCAGAGGCATGCCACGAGTAAGGTGTCCAGTGAGGAGGACCTCTGGAATGTCGACACCATGGGATTCCGCGGCGAAGCCTTGGCTGCGATCGGCGCAGTTTCAAAGATGTCCATAGAATCGAAACCGAATTTGGATGATATCATAGAGGGGGCTAGGGTTGATGTGAAGGGTGGCGAGCTCGAAGGTCCCACTCCTTCGGGATGTCCTGGTGGAACGAAGGTCGTCGTATCCGATCTATTTTTTAATGTGCCGGCTAGGAAGAAATTTTTAAAATCGGAAAATGTTGAATACGGTCATACAGTGGATGTCGTCTCTTCGCTCGCCCTTGCAAATCCAGGAATTCGTTTCCAGCTTCACTGTGAGAATAAGAGGGGTTTAAACGTTGTTCCGGCCGGCAACAGTGATCGTTCCAATGAAAAGCGTATTCTCTCTATTCTTGGCGATAGATATTTTGGGAAGTTGAAGAGGATTGATGAGGTCGGAGGTTCGATATCCGTCAAGGGGTGGATTGCGGAGGAAGGAAGGGGAGCTGGAAAGGATGTTCATGTATTCCTTAATAATCGCGTTGTGCGGGATCGAATGATCATGCATGCACTCGCGACGGCGCTCGGCGATGGAACGGAGAGAAATAGATATCCAGCAGCGGTCCTGTGGATCGATATCGATCCGAGGGAGATAGACGTAAACGTTCACCCGACGAAACGCGAAGTTCGCTTCTCCAATTCAGGAGCGGTGCATGATTTCATTCGCTCAGCCATAAAGAAGTTATTTTCTATCTCACGCTATTCCGATTACGAGGGACGAGGGACGAAGGACGAGGGACGTAAAATCGCAGCTAATTCGTCCAAGCGACTGAAAGAAGCGGACGTCCATCGTCCGTCGTATAATGTGTTGGAACCGAAGCATTACAGTTTACTATAGATTCGGTAGCCGAAACAAAACTTCGCACAATAGGTCAGCTCGGTCTCACATATATACTCTGTGAGGACGAGGATGGAACGCTCGTTCTTATCGATCAGCACGCGGCGCATGAGAGGTTGGGATTCGATGAGTTAAAAACTCAGTATGAAAAAAGCCAGGTGGCAGGGCAGGGGCTTCTCATACCGGAAAATATAGAACTTGGCGCAAAGGAGCTTGGGTATATAAAGGACAACTTGGAGGTTCTGACGAAGGCCGGTTTTGAAATTGAACCTTTCGGTGGGAACACAATCGTCGTAAAGACAGTTCCTGAGATGCTCTCCGGAGTTTCGTTGGAGAAGATCTTTTTGGAGTTGGCAGCTGAGTTGGAGGAGATTGGAACCTCGCATTCCGTGGATGATGTCATCGATAGAATATTTACAGTCATAGCATGCCATGGGCAGGTGAGAAGGGGTGACAAACTCTCCAATGCGGAATTGATAAATCTCGTTCGTGATATCGAGAGGGAGAACGTCACCCATTGTCCGCATGGCAGACCTGCAATAGTGCGTGTGAACCAAACTGAAATTGAGAAATGGTTTAAACGTAGGACATAAATAATTAAGAATGAAGAATTAAGAATTAAGAGTTGAATTAAGAATTAAGAATATATTGCTACAATGATTAGTACCTTAACTCTTAATCCTTAATTTTTAATTCTTAATTACTATGTCAAATAAGATAATAATCATCTGTGGTCCCACGGCTGTAGGTAAGACGGCGGTCGGTATTGAATTTGCCAAGGAGTTCAATGGCGAGATCATTTCGGCCGACTCGCAGCAGGTTTGGCGAGGATTCGATGTGGGTACCGCTAAGGCCAATCTAAAAGAACGATCCTCTGTCAGGCATCATCTCGTGGATATCTGCGAAGCGACTGAGCGTTTTGATGCTGAGAGGTTCGTAAAGCTCGCCGATCGGGCAATCGTCGACATTGTTAAGCGGAAAAAAGTTCCTTTTATAGTAGGCGGTACGGGGATGTATCTCAGGATGCTTGAGAAGGGGATATGTGATGCCCCACCTCAGGATGAGGAGTTTAGAGCTGTGTTCGAAGAGGAGATTGAGAGCGGGAGCTTGATAGATCAACATGAAAAACTCAAAAAGATCGATCCAGAATCCGCTGCCGCGATTCATCCGAATGACAGGACGAGAATCGAGAGGGCGCTTGAGATACACTATCTTACCGGCATCCCCGCGAGCGAATTTCGGGAGGCGCACGGATTTACAGAAAAGAGATACGACGCATTGAAGATAGGTCTCAATATCGACCGGGCTGAATTGTATCAGAGGATCAACGATAGGGTCGATGCGATGATGGAGGCCGGTTTGCTTGAGGAGGTTCGAAACCTCCTTGCTGAACACGATTCAGATTGCCAGCCGTTCAAGGCCGTTGGATATAGGGAGCTTGTCGCGTATTTAAACGGTGAGATGGAATATGATGAGGCGATAGAACTTACGAAACGAAACAGCCGCCGCTTTGCAAAGCGCCAGCTGACTTGGTTCCGTGGTGATTCTGAGATCGAGTGGTTTACACCTGATGCCCTGGATGAGATCTCGGCTATAATTGGGAATTTCCTCTAGATGTTTAGAAAAACTAATTTCAACCCCAGGGGTTTGGATGTTGGGTAGCCTGTTTTTAACCCCTGGGGTTGAAATTAGTTCGATCCTAATGAGCTTTCCAGGTTCCCTCTGAGGGTGTTTCGTAGCTGTTTAGTGTCTTTAGGATCTCAGATGCCGTAGATTGGATCTCCCTCTTCTTCTCATCGAATATTACTATGTTGTATGCTAGGTTGGGGTCGAACAGGTTTAAAAGGATTTTGCCTATAGCATTGTATTTGATAATCGAAAATAAGATTGTGGCAATTCCTATATGACAATAGTTCGTTTTGGATAAACTT
>CAYWIG010000149.1:0-5360 GCA_964458295.1 uncultured Myxococcales bacterium | reverse complement strand
TCTCGGCTGTTTCCAGCCAAGTGGTGCGCTAATTCTTTGAACTCATGTAAGAATTGAGAGTTAAGAATGAAGAGTTGAATTGAGAATTAAGAATTGGCGTGTCGGCAACACTATAACTCTTAATTCTTAATTGAACTCTTAATTCTTCATTATTAATTCTTAATTATCGCTCAGGGACGTTGCGAACATGCCCAAAATTGCCTATTTTTCACCCAGATACCCGAATTTTCGGATACCCAGATATCCTAAGTGCTGAATACTACAGTATAATCTAGAAAGTATACGTGATACCACTATTCACAAATAATATCATATAGTTAAGGTGTATACTGAAATTTGATTTTTCTAGCAACTTTGGGTACGACCCTGCCGATAAGTATACATGAGAGGGAAATATTATGAATAACATTTATGACTATCTTGATTACAGGGAGTTCGTAAGCGACAGGGTCGACCACATTCGCGATACGAATCCCAACTTCTCCTATCGTTACTTCAACAAGAAGTCCGGTTTCAAATCCCCCAATCACCTGAAACAGATTATCGATGGCGGAAAGAACCTCGGACGCAAGGGTATGTATGGAATATGCAAGGGGCTCGGCCTCTCGGAGAAGGAAGCCAGATTCTTCGAATCGCTTGTTCATTTCAACCAGGCGAAGAATTTCGAGGACAAGGAGAAGCATTATAATGAATTGATCGGAAGATACCCGGCAAAGCATCCGAAGTTTCTCGAATCCAAATTCTACAAAATATTCACACATTGGTACTATGTCGCGATATTGGAGCTGATAAGATTGGAGAACTTCAAAGAGAATGCACACTGGATATCGAGGATGCTCAAGCCGAACGTACCGGTTATAATGGTCAGAGCCGCATTGGGTGATTTAATCGAGATGGGCCTGATCGTTCGTAACGAGAGTGGAAAGCTTGAAAGAACAGAAAAGATGATAGCCACACCGGAAGCTATTCGGGATATCGCTGTAAAGCGTTTCAAACATCAGCTCTGCAACCTCGCACAGGCATCTATTGAGAAGGATAGACATTTCGATAAAGAGAACGCCACACTCACAATGGCTTTGTCGGAGGAGACTTTTAAAAAGATTAAGAAGAAGATGCAGGATTTCAAAGATGAAATACGCACACTAGTGGAAGAATGTGAATCGGAGAATAGAACATCCGTCGCTCACATGAATCTCCAGATGTTCAAGCTAACGAATGGGGGAATATAGGATGAAGAACCTAAAACTCACACTGATAATAATTACACTGATCGCGTTCATCGGATGCGGAGCCAACAAGACGATCGAGACAAATACGACTGATGCCATGCCCGATACAGTGGAAAGCTTGCAAACGATTGAAAAGGATGGCTTTCGCATGGAGCTGGACACAAACCTCAAGGGCAGCATCACCGATCTCAGCAATGGCGAGAAGACTGACATCTCTGTATCGCCAGGGCCAGACGGCGGCTTCGAAATCACGGTTGTATTTCCTGGTGGTAAATCCGTGATCATCAGCGGTCACGTCGACGGTGAAGGAAATATCGATGAGATCGATATTACCGAATCGGACTCAGGCCTCTTGGGCGGAGACTCAAATGGTGGCCCCAAAACCAAAAAAGCATCTCCCA
Organism: uncultured Myxococcales bacterium; assembly: GCA_964458295.1. Taxonomy (GTDB): domain Bacteria; phylum UBA10199; class UBA10199; order 2-02-FULL-44-16; family JAAZCA01; genus JABGOS01. The sequence continues at coordinate 3,730 of CAYWIG010000149.1, read as the reverse complement.
ACTTCAAAAAGATCGTAGAAACCGAAGAGACCTCCTGTGGCCTGACCGAAGAGGGTGACTGTCTATGCTGGCACGATGAAGATCAACAGCATCAGCATCAGAGGACCGCCAAAAAGACGACCACAATTAAAAATAGCGTTTCCGACCTCTACGCTAGTTCCAACATCATCTATATACTACACGACGAGGACAAGATATCGATCGTACAGTACGCTCCTACCTCCTACTTTGAGGGTGGGGTTAAGAGCCTGTTTGAAGTGCACGAAATACCTGTCGAATACGAAATCATCGAAGGTGAAAATGATATCAGACCCTTGGAATGTTTCCGCGACGAAGAGAATGGCGAGCTAATAATATGCAAACCAGATTTTTCTGATGCTGATATAGACTGGTCTCAACCGGAGATCCTTTTCAGCATAGACGATGAGAGGCAATGCTTCTTAAGAGAGATTACGGAGAAAATCGTGCCATCATCCGAACCCATCGAACCGAATCGCTCATCTGAAGATGAGACGGTAGGTGAGAGATCATTTGATCAGATTATCTGTGTCTCAAAGTAACGATCCATAAAGGCATCTTTCAGCATTTCATAAGTAGTTGATATTCTATAACATTGAACTCTTTTGACAGGGCGAACCCCCCATGCTAGGGGTCATCCATCACTAGGGGTGCGGTAAGCTGAGAATCGGGCAGATGAGTGCTCGGTACCCTCCGAACCTGATCCGGGTAATGCCGGCGCAGGAAAGTGATTTAAGAAAAAACGGACGCACCCCTCGTAGGTGCGTTTTTTTTTGCGATATGCATTATGCGATGTGCGATTGTTTTTAAAAAAAGTTATCATTCCTGCGAAAGAGGCTGTTTCCGAAGTGTCATTCCCGCATGGTTTAAGCGGGAATCCAGTTATGCTGATGCTGGATCCCCGATTAAACCACTCGGGGATGACAAGCAACAACGATTCGGCACTTCGGAAACAGCCTCCTACGCAAGGATGACAGGATACTATTAGCTGAATTCGAATTGGGGCATAAAACAATGAAGATAAAACTGAATGGCGAAGAGAAAGAGCTCAACAACGAAATTACAATTTCGAAGTTATTGTCGCAGTTCAACATCCCAAAACCTGGAACGGCGGTAGCTATTAACTCTGAGATTATACCTCATGATGTTTTTGATGACCATACTATCTCGGAGGGAGATTCGATCGATATCCTTCGTGCAATAGGTGGAGGATAAGGCGTGACTCGTGATTCATCGTTCGTGACTCGTTTCTTACGGAGCACGAAACAAGAAGCACGAAACACGGCATTTTATGTCAAATGAATTTATAATAGGTAGTAGAAAGTTTAAATCACGTTTGATGCTAGGAACGGGAAAATTTTCATCGCATGAAGTGATGGGGGATGCGCTCGGTGCATCCGGAACTGAGATTGTTACCGTCGCACTCCGTCGCGTCGATCTGACGAAGCCGGAAACGAACACTCTAAACTTTATCGACAGAGATAGGTACCAACTCCTTCCAAACACATCCGGAGCCAGGGATGCCAAGGAGGCGATAACGCTCGCCCGCCTCGCAAGGGAAGCGGGCCTCGGTGATTGGGTCAAGGTGGAGGTTGTGCCTGAACCCCGTTATCTCCTACCCGATCCGGTAGAGACGCTCACCGCTTGCAAGGAACTCATAAAGGATGGTTTCACAGTCCTGCCCTACATCAACGCTGACCCGATCCTCACGCTAAAACTTGCAGACATAGGCTGTGCTACCGTTATGCCGCTTGGAAGCCCTATAGGTTCAAACAGGGGAATCAAAACTAGGGATGCAATCAGTATCATTATAGAACAGGCGACCATCCCGGTAGTCGTCGATGCAGGGCTTGGTGCACCTTCTCATGCGGCTGAAGCGATGGAGATGGGTGCCGATGCTGTACTCGTTAATACCGCTATTGCTATTGCGAGCGATCCTGTGCAGATGGCCAGAGCGTTTAAACTTGGAGTCAAGGCCGGTCGCGAAGCGTATGAAGCGGGCACCGCAAAGGAACAAACTTTCGCAGAGGCATCGAGCCCATTAACAGGATTTCTATTTGACGATAACAATGAAGAATTAAGAATTAAGAGTTAATGTACTTATCATCATATAAAGGCAATTCTTAATTCTGAATTCTTAATTAAACTCTTAATTCTTAATTATTAATTCTTAATTTAAAATTATGATTCATACACATTTAACATCCACTGAAATAAAAGGGCTTCTAGCCGATGAATCCGCAAGCCATCTCGAATCTCTCGCTCAAGAAGCGCATACACTGACGGTCCAGAGATTCGGAAAGACCATCAAGCTGTATGCACCAGTATATCTATCCAACGAATGTATAAATGGATGTCTCTATTGCGGCTTCAACGTACAAAGTAAAATTAGACGAAGAACGCTTTCTGTTGACGAGGCGATCGCAGAGGTATCGGCCATCACGGAGAAGGGACATCGACATATCCTTCTGGTAGCTGGTGAACATCCCACTAAAGTTTCGTTGGATTATTTATGTAAAATTGCATCTGCGGTTAGAGATCGAATTTCAGCTCTTACTATAGAAGTTCAGCCATTTGATGAAGAAAGTTACAGGCAGCTTATCGACGCTGGCGTTGACGGTGTAACCCTTTATCAGGAGACCTACGATAGAGATACCTATAAACTTATGCACCCTGCCGGACAGAAGAGTATCTACGGTGCAAGGCTTACATCTATAGACGCGGCAGGGCGAGCTGGAATGAGATTCCTGGGAATAGGAGCCCTTCTCGGACTGTCCGATTGGAGGGCCGAAACGCTAGCCCTGATAGCACACGCACGAGATCTCCTGAAGAGACACTGGCAATCGTACTTAACCATCAGCGTACCGAGGATTCGGGATTGCGCCTCAGGTTTCAAGATGCCGAACGCAGTCACCGATAGGGATCTTGCGCATATGATATGTGTACTGCGCTTAGCTCTCCCCGACTGTGGCATAATCCTATCGACAAGAGAGTCGGCCAAACTTCGAGACACCCTATTACCCCTGGGAATAACCCAGATGAGCGCTGGCTCAGTAACTTCGCCGGGGGGGTACACCCATGATAATCAAAACGGGGAACAATTTCACCTGGAGGACAGCCGCTCCCCCGATGCAATTGCAAACATGCTCAAGCAATCCGGATATGACCCGGTTTGGAAGGATTGGGAGTATTGCAACCGAAAGGAAGGACTATGAATAGCGCTAAGACCCAATTACAGAACGCAAGGGAAGGCATCATCACTGACGAGATGAACCAAGTAGCCGGTGATGAACATCTTAGACCTGAATTCGTACGCGAACAGATCGCACGTGGAAAAATGATCGTCCCTGCTAACATCAACCATAAACATCTTAAGCCGATCGGAATCGGAGCAGCCTGTAGATGCAAGATCAATGCGAATATTGGAAATTCGCCGACGACATCCGACCTCGGATGTGAAGTTCGAAAACTCAAGCTCGCCGTGAAATATGGAGCGGACGCCGTGATGGACCTTTCCACAGGAGACAACATCAACGAGATACGCCGAGCTATCATTGAAAACAGTGAAGTCCCCATCGGCACCGTTCCTATGTACGAGGCCGTGGAGCTAGTCGATCAAGTGGAGGATTTAACCGTCGATCAACTCTTCGATGTAATTGAACGCCATGCGAAACAGGGTGTCGATTTCATTACTGTACATTGCGGACTTCTG
>CAYWIG010000148.1:0-5368 GCA_964458295.1 uncultured Myxococcales bacterium | reverse complement strand
GGTCTCCTGGTAAACCCCAAGCATTTAAGAAAACACTTATTTCCATGGTACAAAGAAATGGGAATCATATGTCGAGACAAAGGGCTGGGGTTTATATTTCATAGCGACGGGGATTGTACGGAAGCGTTGGATGACGTGATCGACTGCGGATTTCATGGCTTAAATCCCATACAACCCAATGCCATGGACATTCAGGAAATAAAGAAAAAGTGGGGAAAAAAACTTTGCCTCATAGGTAATCTTAATCTTGATTCGACCCTCACCCTGGGAACCCCTCAGGACGTTAGGGCGGAGGTCTACGAAAGAATCAGGACCATCGGACCTGGAGGTGGGTATATGGTATCTTCATCTAATTCCATCACGGATTACGTACCCCTTGGAAATATGAAGGCCTTGATTGATGCCACCTTTGAGTTCGGCCGTTACCCCATTGAACTAGAGGAAGGAGCGGTCACAGGAAAGATATGGCGATATATAGGAAAAACCAAAAAAGAGGAAGCTCTTTCTGAAAGTGAACTCGACATTGATGCGTATCTGGCAGGGCTGTTGAGCAATGACGTTAATCGCGTTGTTGAACTCAGTGAAAAGGACATTGATTCCGGTGTGGATATTGAAAATGTCATAAGAAAAGGCCTAGTTCCGGCAATGACGGGGGTTGGCAAAAAATTCCAAAGCGGAGAGATCTATATTCCTGAAATGATGATTGCCGCCAGGACCATGGCGGGAACCATTGACAGGTTTAAGGATCAACTTGGCAAGAGCCAAGAGAATTTGGGCAATGTGGTCATCGGCACCGTTAAGGGAGATCTTCATGATATCGGCAAGCATCTTGTCATCATGATGCTTGAAGGTCAGGGGTTTCACGTCGAAGACATGGGGATTTCAGTCAGCTCCGAAAACTTCGTGGAGTTCGTCAAGGAGAAAAGGCCCCACATTCTGGCCTTAAGTGCTTTGTTAACCACGACCATGATTGAGATGAAGAACACCATCATTGCCCTTCAGGAGGCGGGGATGAGGGATAGCATCAAGGTCATCGTTGGCGGCGCACCTGTAACGCAGAGCTTTGCGAACGAAATTGGAGCAGACGGATACGCCTATGACGCCCCCGGAGCTTCGCAGTTATGCAAAGAACTCCTGTTCACCTGAGGCCCCTACCTCCACCAGGGTACCCTCTTTCCCCCGACGGGTACCCACACAGATCCCTTATTTTTTCGTTGACACAGCAGTGCCTAATCCCTACACTCACCATCAGTAAAACAATTTCTTCTGAGCTAACGTTTTGTTTCATGAGGAAAGACCCGCTTGCTTACCTATAACTTCTTCATTTTTCTCAACGGGATATCGGATGCTGCAAGGCTTTTTATCATCTCATGTGGCCTCACATTGATCTTCAGCCTTATGCGGATCGTCAACCTTGCCCACGGGGTTCTCTATCTTGCCGGTGGATATATAGGTCTCAGCGTGATGAAATACACCGGAAGCTACTTATTGGCTCTGGCAGGCGGAGCTCTCGCCATTGCAATCGTTGGTTTATTGATTGAAAGAGGCCTCCTTAGCTGGGTCAGGGGTCAAGACCTGCCTGAAACACTCGTGACACTGGCGCTCATCGTGATTTTCCAGGATACGCTGTTGGCCATCTGGGGAGGTTATCCGGAAGCCATTCCGAAACCAGCCCTTTTGGACTTCTCGATGAATATCTTAGGCTTACCTTATCCCGCCATGCGTCTATTTGCCATTCTGATAGCGATTTTTATTGGTTTCGGACTGTGGCTGTTTATAGAAAAAACAAACATAGGAGCGGCTATCAGAGCCGGGGTCGATGACCGGGAGACGGCATCCGCGTTGGGAATTAATATTCCGGTCATTTTTACCTTTGTCTTTTGTATTGGATCCTTTTTAGCCGGTTTCGCCGGTGTGATCGGGGCAACCCTCACATCTCTCGCGCCAGGACTGGACAGCCAAGCGTTGCTGTTTGCTCTGGTGGTCATTATCATCGGGGGCCTGGGCAGCCTCTTAGGTTCGGCTGTCGGTGCGGTCATTGTTGGACTCATTCTCAACTACGGTCGAAGTTACGTTCCGGAATTTGCCTTTCTTTTGACATTTTTACCGATGCTACTCATTATCGCTTTTCGATCACAGGGCCTTCTTGGAAAAAAATGAGTTCCACACCTACCAAAGAAAAACAGGAACACCGGCGTAAGATATTATATCTCATTGTGGGATTACTCGCCATTTCGTTGCCCTTCTGGATATCACGTTTCGGCCTGGCCCTTTCAACCCAAATCCTTTTTTTGAGTATTCTGGTGATGAGTTTCACCTTCATGGCGAGACTTGGCGGGCTGTTGTCCCTGGCACAGGTCTCATTCTACGGCATTTCCGGGTATACACTTGGCATCCTAAGCGTTAAGGCAGGCATCCCTTTTCCCTATCCCTATCTGTTGGGTATTATAGCCCCGCCCATTACGGCCGCCATTTTCGGCCTCATTGCCCTACGTGTCAGCGCGATACCTTTCCTAATGATAACATTGGCCTTCGGGGAAATAACGTATGGAACTGCCCGGCATTGGAGTTCTTTAACCAACGGAGATAACGGTATCAATAACATCCCTGATATCATACTCTTCGGCGTTTCTTTCATCGCGGCCAAAGAACCCACTCGCTTTTATTATCTGGTTTTAATCGTATTTGTCATTTGCTTCTGGCTGATGAACAAAATAAATCATTCTTCCTTTGGTCTCGCGCATCAGGCAATCAAGCAGAGTCCCAGTCGGCTGGAGGCCCTGGGATATCCGGTCTTCATGATAAAATATTTTGCCTTCATTATTGCGGCAATGTTTGCTGGTATCTCCGGGATCTTGGGCACCACATTTGAGGGAACCATCAATCCCGATTCAATCTGGTTCGGCGCCATCATGTTCATGTTAATTGCCGCCATATTGGGAGGTGTTAACCACCCCCTTGGCCCACTGGTCGGTGTCACTGTATCTACTATTTTAGAACGCTATATCGAGCCTTTAACCGATCATTACAGAATCGTCGTCGGTATCATTTTCTTGGGTACCATCCTTCTGGCACGGAAGGGAATAATGGGCTTTTTGGAAACAAGGCCTGTTATTCAGAGAGTACGTAGGTGGTTCGGGTTCGAGTAGATTTTTATTTTACCCGTTTAGATGGAATTTTGGCGCGTAAGGTGATTTTTTAACCGATAACGTTAACCCTTTAACAAGATAAGGAGGAATAGAATGATGGATCGGCGATGGAAAATTATTTTTCTATGTATCATGTTTGCGGGGCTGTTAGTCAGTTTGCCTGCTGGTGTTTTGGCAGGAGCAAATGACGAAATTCGAATCGCTGTAGGGGGACCCCATACAGGATTTGCAGCCGAATTTGGGGCCGAGGAATTCAGGGGGGCCGAATTGGCTTTACAGGAGTTGGGCGGAAAAATTGCCGGACGGCCGGTCAAGCTGATGAAAACCGATACAAAGTGTGATGCCTCCGAGGCAGTCAAGAAATTTCGTGATTCATTATTGCGAGACAAGGTACACGCCTTCATAGGGCCGGTTTGTGGATCAAGTGGCTTGTCAATTGTGGAGTGGGCGAAGGATTATCCGGACCTGCCTATTCTGATTGCCTATTCGGCGCCGGAAGACGTTACTATGCGCAAAAGGCAGTATAACGTCCTGCGCCCGGGCTGGACAGGAACTCAGGACAACTATTATCTTGGCAAATATGTGGTTCAAGAGAAGGGCTGGAAAAAGATCATTATGATCGGCCAGGACTACTCCTTCCCCTGGGGCCAGACCCATGGTTTCATAAGGGGTTTTTGTGCAGCGGGCGGCAAAAAGGTTTACAAGATTTATCATCCACCCAATACGGAAGATTACAGTTCATACCTGTTGAAAATCCGATCAATGGCCAAAGATTATGATGCCGTGGCATTGAATACCGCCGGATCGGATGCCGTCGCATTATTCAAACAGTTTTTTGAATTTGGTCTTGATAAACAGATTAAGCTCTTCGGCTTTACCAATGCCTTTGACAGCACAGCCCTTCCCACACTGGGTGACAAGGCTATCGGTATGATTTCTGCCATGCACTATGTTGAAGGCCTCGAATATGCCAAAAAGGGTATGTTCTCAAAGAAGGTCATAGATAGCTGGTTAAGGTTCAAAAAAGCCTATATAGCAGAATACGGACACGTTCCGTCTTGCCCGGCAGAACAGGGTTATGTGTGCCTGATGCTTTATGCCAGGGCTGTAGAAGCCGTGGGCGGGGATATTGAAAACAAAAAGGGGGAACTCTTAGATGCATTACATAAAGTAGATATGACAGATGCTCCAAGAGGCCCCTTTGTATTGGACGATTTCGGCCATGCCACCCAGAATGTTTACATTCGGGAGGTTCAGAAGCACGATGGTCAGCTCGTCAACGTCCCCATCAAAGTTTACCGGGATGTAACCCAGTTTACCGAATATGTAAAAATGAAAGAAGATTATATGAGGCAGCCTTCTGCCAGCAGGGATTATCCTACGGGAGACTGCAGCAAGTTATGTGCTAATGGTTTAGGGCCTTATCCGGATGGAAAGTGTCCCAAATAACAACCTCTTAAAGGTGGTTGCCCAAGGCCAGGAATGTGCGTGAGGCAACCACCTCCCTATGGCTCGGGTGAGGAAATCACGCCCGTATTTTACACTGGTTGATATTCAAATCTTAAACTATTTAAAACCAATCAACTTAATAGAAGGCGAGGGCAGGCGGGTAAGAGATGAGCAAGGACCTATCTGATAGCTCCAAGGTCATATTCGAATTGAGAGACATCTCAAAAAATTTTGGGGGGATCAAGGCACTCAACGAGGTTAGCTTGAAGATTCGCCATGGTGAACGGCACGCGATCATTGGACCCAACGGTGCCGGTAAGACGACTCTGTTCAACGTCATCAGCGGTGAGTTGTTCCCGGATGAGGGAGAAGTACGGCTGTTCAATCAAGTATTGAATAAGGCTCCAACCCGAAAACGAATCCACATGGGGCTGGGGCGCACCTATCAGATAACGAATCTGTTTCCCGAACTGACGGTAGAAGAAAATATCTTTCTCGCTGTTCAGGGCACCGAAAGAAAGTCGCTACGAGTTTTCAAATCGTGGAAAAAGGAAAAAGAAAAGTGCGACCGAGCTTTTGAGATTGCCAGACAGGTCGGCGTTGAGAAATTTTTTAAAACGCCCATCAAGGAATTATCATACGGAGACCAAAGAAAACTTGATCTCTCGCTGGCAATCGCCGGAAATCCGAAATTACTTTTGCTGGATGAACCGATGGCCGGGCTTTCACGCTCAGATCGTCCTCAGATTGCTCGACTTGTCAGCCATTTG
>CAYWIG010000147.1:0-5382 GCA_964458295.1 uncultured Myxococcales bacterium | reverse complement strand
TTTCTCAGTGAAAAACAAAACTAAAAACCAACACGAAATGTCCTATAGCTCATTAATGACGAGTAACGCAGCGAATGCGCAAAGGCTCCGGTGGGAGAATCCCAAAATCCAGGTGCAAATCATTCTGAAGCGATTGAGTTGCGATTGCTACAGCTTATTCTCACGCCTTCTTTTTCTTAATCGGTATCCAGATCAAGCAGTAAGCCACCACAGCGAATACGATCAGTGAGAGCCAGCCGCCGTAACTCTGTTGGATGCCGAGCTCCGATGTTCCGAAGAAGTATTCAGCGAGCGATGGTATCCCCAGGAGTACAAGGCCTGCCAGGAGAACACCTGTAATAGCCTCTCCAGCGATAAATCCGGATGCGAGTAGGATGCCCTTTCCTTCATGAACGTCTGTCGACATACCCCTTCGTTTCGCAAGGACATCCACAATCCACTTGAAGGCACCGCCGACGAAAATTGCGAAGGTCGTTTCAAAGGGGAGGTACATACCTACTGCGATGAGCATCGGAGCTGGTGCCTTTATAAGGATGAGTCCGATCGAAAAGCACATGCCGATTATGACGAGTCCCCATGGCATTTCGCCGCTGACGATTCCGGTAGCCAACTGCGCCATAAGACCGGCCTGCGGTGCGGGCAGTTGAGTTCCTCCAATTCCCATACCTCCGGCTGCGATGTTGCCGTTATGTAAGATGATGATCGGAAATACGAGGACAAATGCCACTAGAACGGTGCCGATAATTTCACCGAGCTCCATCTTCCACGGCGTACCTCCAATTAGCTGTCCGACCTTGAGATCCTGAATCATATCGCCGGACATACAGGCGACGCAGCAAACTACTGCAGCAACGCCTAGAACCGCAGCGATACCAGGAATTCCCTTTACGCCGAAGAGAACCATCACCAGGGCTGCGATTATCAACGTCGAAAGGGTGAGTCCCGAAACAGGTTGATTCGAATTACCAACGAGACCGACAAGCCAACCGCCGACCGCTGCGAAGAGGAAAGCGGTAATTAACATGACGACCGAGGCGACGATTGCACCTACGACGTTATCGCAAAAATAGTAGTAGAGAAATGCCATCGGGATGACCAATGCAATTGCACTGATGAAGATCCAACGCAGGTTCAGATCCTTCTCCAACCTTCCTTGAGGTTGAGATTGAGCACCGCGTTTTGAAAAGATACCGCCGAGAGCTTTAATCAATGATCCACGAAGTCCCCAGAGCGTATAGAGCGATCCTACGAGCATGGCTCCGACGGCGATAGGCTGAATGAGATTCTTCCAGGTCGTGTAGGTTAAATCAGCTTGTCCAAGTTCAACTCCTTCGACAGCTAGCTGCTGCAAGAATTCAGGATTTACGAAAATCACTAGAGGTATGAGGACGAGCCATGCGAGAATGCCACCCGCGAAGTTGATGCCCGCATATTTTGGGCCAATCACGTAGCCGACACCCATGAGGGCAGGGGATGATAGGGGAGTGTGAATCTCAACTCCCCCTCCGTGCGCTATGTTAGCCAAAGACTGCTTGGACATGTTGTAGTGATGGATGACGGACTTTGGAAATCCGATGAAGAACTCCAATCCCTCCTTGATTATCGGGAAGCCTCCCCAATTCTTGAGCATCTCGATAAGAACTCCCAAACCCATCGCCCCGAAAACATACTTCGCTCCGCTAGCACCTTTCTGCCCCGACTTTACAATTTCATAACAGGCCCAACCTTCTGGATAGGGAAGTTCGGCATCGACGACTAGCGTTCTTCTGAGAAGTATAACGAAGAGAATTCCGATTACGCCGCCGATCAGGAGTATGATGGATACTTCCCAGTAATGGAAAGTCGTCCAGAGTCGTTCGCCACCGACGTTGACCATGACAAACGCAGGAATCGTAAAGATAGCACCTGCGACCAATGCTTCGCCGACACTCGCGGTCGTCCTCGCTATATTCTGTTCGAGTATCGATCCTTTGAGAAAGGGCAGACGAAATACGGCGATCGCTATAACAGCAGCGGGGAAGGCAGCCGAAATTGTCATACCCGCTTTAAGGCCCAGATATGCATTTGCTGCACCCAAAACAACTGCCATCAAAATACCCAATACAAGTGCTTTTAGTGTGAATTCCGGCAGATTTGTCTTTTCAGGTACGAATGGTTTGAATTCCTGTGTCATAGCTCCCCCCTGAGTTATAATAATGGAATTAATATGCGATAGTTATCGCTCGTAAGTATATGATATATCTGAAAAAGTCAAATGCCCTTGAAAGTCCAAATGTTCTTGCCTTTTAATCTTTGCATGTTATTAAGTGCAATCTTTTCATGAACTTACATTTTAATTTTGAAGGGGGGTTTATATGAATGGCAACGATACGCAAGCGGTAACAACGTTAATCAACGGCTATTTGGATGCCTACAATCAAGGGGACCTCGATGCGATTCAGCAGGTGATTGCAACCGATGATAAGCTCGTGGCCTATGGCACTGACGAGGGAGAGATCTGGCATGGCTGGGAGGACTTCAGCCATAGCAGGAAACGTTTCTTCCATGCTGTGGAGGAAGTGCGATGGGAGAGGGGCAATCCGGTAATCAATTTTTCCCAGGATGGAAACGTCGCATGGTTTTCGGAAGAACTTTCGGGAAACTTCAAGGTCGTCGGGGATGAACATAAGTGTCCGATACGTTTTACGGGCGTTGCGGAGAAGCGCGGTGAGTCATGGAAAATAGTTCAGATTCACAGGTCCGTCGCCGTTGAAGGATTTTCCGTTCCATATCTTGAAACACACGGCGTTCGCTTTGACTGATAATCTAAAATCTTAAAAGGGGGAGAGGATATGTCTAAACACGTACCTTACGTTCCTGAGAAAACGGATATGAAGGAGTTGACCTTTAAGGCGCTCCTGCTCGGTGTAATTATGGCAGTTATCCTAGGTGCTGCGAATGCGTATCTAGGTCTTAAAGCTGGCGTGACAGTTGCAGCAGCATTCCCTGCGGCAGTTGTGGCGATGGCGGTACTTCGAATTTTCAAGGGTTCAATTCTTGAGGAGAACATCGCACGTACGACCGCGAGCGTCGGTGAAGCGCTAGTCGCGGGTGCGATATTCACGATCCCAGGTTTCGTTATAGCTGGAATCTGGAAGGAGTTCGGTACTCCGGGTCACTACTTCGAAACCACTGCTATAATGATCGTAGGTGGTATCCTGGGTGTTCTCTTCGTGACACTCCTCAGACGTACCATGGTGGAAGAGGCGACGTTGCCATTTCCAGAATCCGTCGCCGCAGCTGAAATTCATAAGGCGGGAAGATCTGGCGGTACCGGCGCAAAAATTCTCTTCGGCGCTATGGGCGTTGGAGCATTGACTGAGATCTTTGCAAAACTTCATCTCTTCGCACATTCGTGGGAGAAGTTTATACACTTTTCAAAGAGTGCAGTTACATTCGTTACGAGCAGAAATAATATCGTAACCCAAATTCCTGGTGGCGGTGGATTTATGGCGAGTACGCCGGCAATTTCTCCCGCATATCTCGGAGTCGGTTACATCATTGGTTCAAGGCTTGCCAGCATCGTATTCGCAGGCGGCATCATAGGTTGGGCACTTTTCATTCCCCTCCTGATGTATTTTACAGGTCCGGAATTGGAATCACTCATCGGAACTATGCCGGATGGAATGGGCACGACGCCCTTGGGTTGGGAAGCCCTTACATACCATGTATGGAAATATATGGTTCGGCCGATCGCAGTCGGTGGAATGGTTGTCGGTGCTGCATACACGCTCTTTAAGATGCGCAAGCAGCTCTTCGGTGGAATTGCAAGGTCCTTCACCGATGTGAAAAAGGCTGCTGAAAGTGGTGAAGCTCAGAGCAGGCTCGATAAGGACATCAACTTCAAGGTGATCTTTCCGCTCGTTGGCATCTTTTTGATTCTGATGGCGGCACTATACTATTATTACTGCGGAAGCACGCCAGGCGCGATCATCTCCGCGGTAATTCTTGGAGTGGCAGGATTCTTCTTTGCAGCGGTAGCAGGTTATCTTGTCGGTCTTATCGGATCATCAAATAATCCTGTCTCTGGACTTACACTTTCGACGCTCATCATTGCAGCTCTGTTGATGGTTGCAGTCGGAGTGACGGGTGCGGCTGGTGTTGCTGCAGCACTGGGTGTTGCAGCGGTCGTCTGTTGTTCCAGCGCAGTTGCAGGTGACATGCTTCAGGACATGAAGGTCGGTCATATTCTCGGCGGTACTCCATGGAAGATGGAGATCGGTGAGATCATTGGAGTGATCTTCGCTGGTGCAGTTCTTTTCCTCCCGCTCCTAGTTTTACATCAGGGTGATATCAACGCAGGTGGAACAGGTTTCGGTGGAAAGGCACTACCAGCCCCACAGGCAGGCCTCATGGCGATGCTCGCGAAGGGAATCATTACAGGAAAGATGGCCTGGCCACTTCTGATGACCGGTGCATTTATGTCCGTTGCATTGATATTGATCGGTGCGCCGAGTCCGATGTTGATCGCGGTCGGCATGTATCTTCCGATACACACGACCTTTGCGATCTTCACAGGTGGAGTTATAAAGTATATCCTGGAGGCGATAGCAAGACGCAGAAAATTGAATGAACCACAGAAGATACGTGTGGACAACGCCGGAATTCTGATTGCATCCGGATTCATTGCTGGGGAAGCCCTCCTCGGTCTAGTGATCGCTGCGATGGCGTTCTTCCATATAACCATGCCGCACATCTTTGCATCGCCTTCGGCGTGGGCTGGTTATGCAGTGTTAGTTATATTGGCTATAATAATGATAAAAATACCTCTATCAAAGGCAGGTAGACCAGATGAAGCAGCACCACCAAGTGCAATGGGATAATATAGTACCGAGACGTTTGATGGGATGGGAGGATGGCCCCGAGGACGGGGCCGTCCTTCTCGTTCCGCGCTTTAGGAAGGGGCCGCTTGCAAAATGGCTTCAGCCTAGATTGAAGCGTCCCTTCATGCGAGTTTCCCTGGATGAGCTGGGTAGCTTTGTGTGGAAGAGAATAGATGGAAAGAATACCTATTCTGAAATTCACAAGGCCATGAAAGCCCATTTTGGAGAGAAGCTCTCGGAATCGGATGAGAGATTGCAGAAATTCTTAAGCATCCTTCAGAACAATCAATTCGCAGAGCTCATGATGCCGATCGAGGATGAGCTCGTTGACGGCAAACCTTCATAAACACTTGCTTTCCGTTGACTATCCCTGAACTATGGCTTACATGAGATTGGCGATATCTAATTCAACACTTTAGAATTATGAATAAGAGTGATCGAAAAAATGTGTATATAAGGACGTTCGGCTGCCAGATGAACGAGCACGATTCACGCAAGATCGGCATGATCCTCAGCGAGT
>CAYWIG010000146.1:0-5397 GCA_964458295.1 uncultured Myxococcales bacterium | reverse complement strand
TCGATAGAATCATAGAAGAGAGCTTCGGCGTGAAACCTAAAAAAACGGCCCCCGAGAAGAAACAAACAAAACCTGCACGAATTAAACCAGACGAAGGTACTTGGATTTAATATAGTCTAGAGCCTACCGAAGCCCAGAGCTCCGGTAGGTTTTTTTTTGGCCTCACCCACAACATGGCCGTTTTCCTGCCGATAATAATGGTAGGAGGTAGGAAAATGGTTACAAAATTAACGGGTTATAAGAAAACAATAGCGAAATTGGACGATTCGGAGCTTGGGAGACAGCTCTTTGAGTCCGCCAAGGCCAAGGTCGAGATCAGCGCCAAGTATACGGATTCTAAAGGAAATACTACTAACCTGTCGTTCAAGGCGGAATATAACCCCGCCCCATTCGATCGATTCGCTGAAATCCTCCCTAAACGGGATCCGAGATACCCTCTCGGCTATCTCCCCTTACCAAAACTGGAGATCCCGGACCTGAAATATAAGCCCTGGTATGAGAATCCTTTGAAGCCGATTCCAATGCCAGAAATCGGACTGCCGGAAGTCGATCCTGGATTCTATCTTCCTTGCCCAACTATACCTATCTGCCCGATCTGCCCTGGTTGGAGAGAGCCCATTCAACCGATACCGATGCCCTCCTATCCCGACTTCTACCCAAATCCATGGTGGAAGAGACCGCCAATTATAATCATCATAATTCCGCAGCCATCCGAGCCTATTATTGATTGGGATCTGCTTTTTCCACCAAAAGATGGCGATCCGATCATCATAGATCCTAAACCAAAGGATCCCAAGATCGATCCAATAAAACCACCCGTCATAAAGGACGATAAGAAAGATGATGATAAGGTGGATCCCAAACCAAAGGATCCAAAGATCGATCCTCAACCAAAAAAGGATGAAGATCCGAAGATAGATCCCAATCCGAAAAAGGATGAGGAGCCGAAGACCGACAATATCGAACCGAAGGTAGAGGATGAGCCTAAGCCTGAAGAGGTTAAACCCGAGCTACCGAAGGATATATTGAGCTCAGGGAAACTCTCGGCGTCCGAGGCAAAGAGAAGGGCCGATGAGATCTTCGCATACATGGATAAAGTATTTCAGTCGAAGATGTCGCTTGCGGAAAAACGCCAGAGGACCGCACAGGCCATATCAGTCTTAAAGAAACTCGAAAAGAAGATCGGAACGAAGACCGGAAAGGCGAGCTATAAAGACTATGTCTACAACAAGCTCGGATCCATCTACAGGAAGACAGCGGATGCACAGACCAAAAAGAGCCCCTACTTCGATACGGATGGCGACGGACACTATGACACCGACGATTTCTTCGCACTTCACAGAAAATATCATAGTGACGCCGACAGGGATGAAGTTCCCGACAAGATCGACGCCTTTCCCGACGATCCCAGCAAGTGGAACAATCTCCCCGTTGGTAAAACTGTAAAGATGAAGGGCATCGATGGCCAAAAATATCTCGTCACAAAACAGCCCGACGGAACAATCATGTACAAGGTGAAGGTATACTTAAAACCGGGTGCCGGCGTATCAGCTGCCGATGTCGCGGCTTTCAAACGTAGGACCGAGCGCGAGGTTGAGGAATATTTCAACAGGCGTTTCGGTAAACATAGAATCAAATTCGATCTCGAATACGTAAATTCGCGGAGTCAAGCTACATCCATTTTCAACCTTCAAAAGAAGCACGTCAGGGAGAACACCTCCCGCTTGCATGTTAACACAACCTCTCGCGTGTTGGCCCACGAGCTCGGACACTGCATCGGCATCGACGACTACTATCATGAGAGAGGCAGGTGGAACGATAGGACCTATGCTCCCGGTTGGGAATGTATGAGCAGAGGCTGCCTGATGACCGATTGTGGCCCATCGATTTCAGACCATGACATATTGATCCCGGGTGCTGTCGCCAGCGTCGACGGAACCCCGGTTGCGTATGCGTAGTTTCGCGTAAATCCCGTCAGTAAGCGGTACGGACCTCCAAAATATCATGGGGACCCCATTCCTCACCTTTAATCAACGGAATGATTGAAAAAATCCGCATTGAAGTGAACGAAATCGATACTGGTTGATAGCATGCAGTAAATGATATAACATATGCAGGTAAAACAGCTTGCAACGACGGGGGGGTCAATGTGCAACAAAAAACCATTCTGCAGAATTTCCTGGATTACAATCTTTACATCCTTATGGATGCTGACAATTCAACCGATGCTCGTTGGATGCGGCGGCAGCGGATCATCTTCGGAGGATTCCGAAACCCACCTTGCAGTGACAGCACCTGCGACCTCCACCACCGACGCATCGGGACTGGCGACGATTACATCCAACAATATAGCTAAAGAGATTCAGCTCACGGTGACGAACTCAGCCGGCCAGACCGTAGAGGGTTTGAATGTGGAGTATTCGGATACGTCTGAAGGTGAAGCAGGACACATCATCATCTCCGATCCGAATGAGATCTACCAGACCACCTTCGTCATGTTCGACACCGCAGATCTCTCCACCGAAGACGCAGCGAACATCATCGCGATTACTGAAAACGGTGCGGTGGTCGACAAATCGATAACGATCACAGCCGCTATAATCTACGTCGTCCTCACCGCACTCACGGCAAAGGCTGTTTACGAAATCGGTACGGGGCTCTACAAGATTTACGGCAATCCTCCGACGGTGAGCCTCATGGGTAGTTACAGCTTCCTTTGTGCCAGCACCGATCAGATTCTTACCCTCATGAATATCGGCGTAAACGCGGTTGGACTTATAACAGCCGGCTCCACATCGGCTGCAGCGGCAGGTTATGCAGAAGGTTCCAAGACGGCCTGGGAGGCGTTCGGCAAGGATCTCGCGGTCGATGGGGCGTCGACGGTGGGAGCGTCGTTCGGCTCTTATTTAAGCGACGAACTCGGTTACGAGTCAGATCAGGAATACTGCATCATGCTCGTCGGCGATGCTGGTCAGTCGGATCGATACCAATCCGCTGCAGATCTCGCTTCCAGAACCTGCGATACCGCAGCTGATTGCGGTTCCGACAGCAGCTTTTCGACTACCGATGGGTGGATCCATATTCACAGCGACAGCGGGGCCACCTCATTTGAGGATATTCAGATCAACTGGGATATTCTAGATGGCGATGGCGATCACTACACCGTCGTGGCTGGTGATTGTAATGACTTCAATCCGCTGATAAGTCCGGGACATTTGGAGATTTGTGGTGATGAAATCGATCAGGACTGCGATGGCAGCGATATGGAGTGTGCGGGCAACATCGAGGTGGATATATTCTCCCCTCCGAAGACGGAGAACTGTCCATCCGATATGCTGATCGATGGAGTTTGCGGCGGTGACACGCGTGGACTCACGGTGATGGCGAGCGTGACCGGTGGAACGAACACTCAGGCCTATATTATCGTCAACGGTCGGGCTATCCCCGCTGAAGTGGAAAGCGGCATCGTCTCATCGAATAATCCAGCCCTACTCAAGTGTGAGTCGGACGGCTGGGTCAATAAGATTCAGGTCGCAGCGATCGACCAGTACGGCGACGCCGGCATTGACGAGATGGACTGGAACTGCAACGCA
Organism: uncultured Myxococcales bacterium; assembly: GCA_964458295.1. Lineage (GTDB taxonomy): Bacteria > UBA10199 > UBA10199 > 2-02-FULL-44-16 > JAAZCA01 > JABGOS01. The sequence goes on along the minus strand of CAYWIG010000146.1, from coordinate 1,804 downwards.
TCGCCGACCGATATGCTCATCATGCTCACGTGGGATACCTGCGACACTGATCTCGATCTCTACGTACAGGAGCCTAGCGGCGCTGTTCAGACAAATGACGCATTCTGGGCCGGTGGCTCCGAGACAGCGCTCTCGGGTGTGGTATACGGCTATGAAACGAACTGCTACGGCCCTGTATATTACGCAATTTTAGAAGGAGCTCCTGCTGGTACATATGCCATGCGCGTGCATCACAACTCGGGTTCAGAATCGCCGACGGCGACACTTCGCATCATCAACGATGAGAGCTTTGACTCACCGTATACGGTAACGAGGACTGTTGGCCGTTCGAGTTCGTCAGCCTCAGGCAGGGACAACTTTTCAAGTACGGATGAATCATGGTCGGAGGAACTCTGTGTTGAGAAGTCTAGCTACGGCTACTGGATGTCTGTCTACTGCCCATGACAAGAACAACCACACTTCTTCATAATCCCCGGCTGGTCGGTGAGATCGACTGGATAGTCACCCGTAAAACATGCATCACAAAACCACTCCTTCTCGCCCTTCTTCTTGAACCAATAGAGGGCATCGTGAGATAGATAGCCCAGCGTATCGGCACCGATGTATTTTCTAATCTCTTCAACTGACTTCTTGGATGCGATCAACTCCTCACGCGTAGGTGTATCGATTCCATAGAAACATGGCCATGTGGTGGGAGGGCTCGAGATGCGCATATGAACCTCTTTTGCGCCGGCCTTCCTGATCATATTGATGATCTTCTTGCTGGTCGTACCCCTGACGATTGAATCATCTATTACAACCACCCTCTTCCCCTCCAGGACTTCACGCACGGTATTCAACTTAATCTTCACGCCGAAGTGGCGGATCTCGTTCTTCGGTTCGATGAAGGTACGTCCGACATAGTGGTTTCTGATCAATCCCATTTCGAATGGGATGCCGGATTCGTGTGAATATCCAATCGCTGCGGGGACTCCAGAATCGGGGACGGGTATCACTACATCCGCATCAACCGAATGCTCCTTTGCGAGCACCTTTCCAAATCCCATCCTGATTGGATACACATCTCGATCGAACACGTGGCTGTCGGGACGTGCAAAGTAGATGTACTCGAAGATACACTGCGCCCTCTTCTCGGTCGTACCATCGATCGAGTATGACTTCATCTTTCCATCTTCAAATGAAACGATCTCACCAGGATCAACAGACCGCACAAACTCAGCGTCGATGAGATCCAACGCACAGCTCTCAGATGTCACCACGTATGTATCGCCGAGTTGGCCAATAGCCAAGGGCCTAAAACCCTTAGGATCCCTAGCAGCTATCACCCTGTCATCCGCTAAGAAGATCAATGAGTATGCGCCCTCAACCTTTTCCAAAGCTCCCTTGATTCTATCTATGATGTCACTGCCATTCTCGCGCGCGATCAGGTGCATTATCACTTCACTATCCATGGTGGATTGAAATATTGCACCCTGATCCTCAAGGGCGTGACGAAGTTTCACGGCGTTCGTCAAATTGCCGTTATGCACGATTGCAAGTTGTTTACCCTTTGAGTTGACTATGAACGGTTGTGCATCCGTTATTTCAGATACGCCAGATGTCGAATATCTGACATGCCCTACAGCGCTCTTACCCGGAAGGCGCTTCAACGTTTTATCATTGAAGATATCAGCGACCTGACCCATCTCCCTGTGTAGGTGAAAAATATTTCCATCCGATGAGACTATGCCCGCGCTCTCCTGTCCCCTGTGTTGAAGCGCGTACAAACCGAGATAGGCCAAATTCGATGCTTCCGGGTGATTAT
>CAYWIG010000145.1:0-5402 GCA_964458295.1 uncultured Myxococcales bacterium | reverse complement strand
GTGTATCCACGGCGTCTGAGGCCTGCGATGGTGGGCATGCGCGGATCGTCCCAGCCATCTACGCGTTTTTCCTCAACCAGCTCGAGCAGTTTCCGCTTGCTCATCACCGTATAGGTGAGATTCAGGCGCGCAAATTCGATCTGCTGAGGGTGACAGGGAGTCTGAAGTTCGTCGAGATACCAATCGTACAGAGGTCTGTGATCTTCAAATTCCAGTGTGCATAGAGAGTGGGTTATCTCCTCAATTGCATCCTCCAGACAGTGGGCATAATCATACATAGGATAGATGTACCATTTGTTGCCCGTCCTCGGATGACTTGCCTTTTTTATCCTGTAGATTGCAGGATCCCTCATGTTGAAATTTCCAGAGGCCATATCGATCTTTGCGCGAAGGGTATACTTACCCTCTTCAAACTCACCCGCCTTCATCCTCCTGAAGAGATTCAGACTCTCCTCCATGGGGCGATTGCGATCAGGGCTTTCGGTTCCGGGTTCGGTGAGCGTGCCGCGCGTATTTCTGACCTGATCGGGCGTCAGGCTACATACGTACGCCTTTCCCTTCTGGATGAGATCCTCCGCGTAGTTGTTCATTTTCTCGAAATAATCGGATGCGTAGTAGAGATGTTCACCCCAATCGAAACCGAGCCACTTTACATCTTCGATAATCGCCTTGATGTATTTATCCTCCTCCTTCTCCGGGTTAGTGTCGTCAAAACGCAGATGGCAGCGGCTCTTTTCGTTTTCGAGGGATATCCCGAAGTTGAGGCATATCGCCTTGGCATGTCCGATATGCAGATATCCATTGGGTTCGGGTGGAAAACGGGTTATTACCCAACCATCGTGCTTGTTACTCTTTAAGTCATCGACGACTATGGTGCGAATAAAATCCAATGACTCGGACTGGTTTTCATTCTGTTCTTCATTATTTTTAGACATCGCTAATTCCTCGCTTTAACTGTATGAATTATGCATCACCCTTTATTGCGGCATCCAACCTCTTCAGAACTCGTTCCTCACCGAGTATGGTGAGGACCTCAAAGATTCCGGGGCTGGCCGTAGATCCCGTCATAGCAACCCTTACGGGTTGTGCTATCTTTAGCATTTTAAGACCAGTCCTTTCAACCATATCATTGAATATCTTCGACAGTGATTCCACGCTGAATTGCTGATCGGCGAGGATGGCGTCCTTCAACTCCTTCAATCTTTCGACTTGTTCCGGCTTCAGCCATTTTGAAGCTGCCTTTGGATCGATAGAAATTTCATCTTGGAAAAAGAATGCGGATATTTCGGCCAGTTCTTTCAGCGTCCTCGCTCGTTCTCTCTCCACCTCCATGACCTTGATAGCGTAGTCCATATCGGTCACTTCAACGTCGATCTTTTTGAAGAAGGGTATTGTGAGTTCTGCAAGATCTGCGTCGGTCCTTCTTATGATGTGCTGACTATTAACCCATTCCAACTTTTCGGTATCGAAGATCGACGCTGAACTTCCAACCGCATCGAGATCGAATTTTTCAATGAGTTCATTGAAATCGAAAATCTCCTGGTCTCCGTGTGCCCACCCAAGCCTAGCGAGATAGTTTACAATTCCCTCGGGTAGATATCCCATGTCCTTGTATTCCATTACAGATGCTGCTCCATGGCGTTTGGAGAGTTTCTTCTTATCAGGCCCGTGTATCATAGGCAGATGTGCGAACTCAGGGAGTTTATATCCTAATGCATTGTATAGCATCACCTGCTTTGGAGTGTTGTTGATATGATCGTCACCACGAATGATATGAGTCATCTCCATCGTGACATCGTCGACGACCACCGTGAAGTTGTAGGTCGGGGTTCCATCGCTTCTGGCGATGATCAGATCATCCAGCTCCGCATTGTCAAAATTGATCGTTCCTCTGCACATGTCATGAAATTCCGTGGTTCCATCCTGAGGAGCCCTAAACCTTATAACGGGAGGTCTATCGGGGTTGGCGACACCATTTCTGCATGTACCATCATACTTGGGTTTCCGGCCCTCAGCCATAGCCTTCTTTCTCTTCTCGTCCAGCTCCTCGGGGGTACAGGTACATGGATACGCCTTTCCCTCCTCCATAAGCCTTTTGACGTGTTCCTTATAAATTTCCATACGCTGAGATTGATAGTAAGGGCCCTCATCCCAGTTCATCCCCAGCCAACGCATTCCCTCGAGGATAGATTCTTCGAATTCCTTTGTAGATCGTTCGCGATCCGTATCTTCAACCCTTAAGACGAATGTGCCGTCGTAGTGCCTGGCAAATAGCCAGTTGAAGAGGGCGGTCCTTGCCCCTCCAATATGAAGGGCGCCTGTCGGTGATGGTGCAAATCGTACTCTTGGTTTCATAGAAAGCCTCACTCTATTATAAATCCTGCGTATCCAACTACTGCGTTATAATCTCCGCTCACATCGCCTGATGTTTTATGATCGATCAGGGTTACCTTTTTTGCCCCCAATTTTTTTGATGCTGATATCGCTATTGCTGTAGGAACGACGCCACACATGGAGATCCTGTTTTCGGCGCATGTTGATAGCAATCCGTTCGGGTCCAACGACATCACCCGTTCGATCGCGAGCCGGTCCTTCTCAAGGGTATGTGTTTGGTCCTCATAATGATTCATGTCGGTGCTGGCTACTATCAAGACGTTTTCATTTGAATTGTCGATTACCTCAGCGATCGCTTCGGCTATACTCGCACACGTTGAAAAATTTACGTGTGAGATTGTGATCGGTACGATCGTAAGTTCCGGTTGTCTGGCGAGGAGGAAGGGGAGTTGTACCTCCAATGAGTGTTCTGCGAGATGTGCTGAGGAGTCGTCCTTGAGATCACTACAAAGAACTAGGAGCTCGGCCGAGAGTTTTTCGTTAATAGGAATTCTGCCCGTAGGTATCGTCCAAGAACCCTTCGTCATGAGGGCTGCTTTTGCGCCTATGCCGGTGTGGTTGGGTGCTAGAACTATACAGCAGGTGGGAATCTCTACGCTTGAAAAGACCTCACCGGCGATTTGCCCTGAGTAGACATAGCCCGCATGTGGCGAGACTGCACACAGGGCCCTCTTCGGAGTTCTGTCGGTAGTCAGTAAACGCTTGATCTCCTTACCGAGGGCTTTTTCAGTTCCCGGATAGAATTGTCCAGCTACTGCGGGTTTGCGGTCCATAAACATCTCCTTCTCGAAGGGGCCATCCTAACCGCAATGAATTGTGGAGTAAAGGGGGTAGAGGGCTGTTTCTTAGCCTGCGTTGGGATTATATCGACGATGAATTTTCTCAAGCTGATGCCTGGAGTCATCCTTAGCTTGCGTCTTTGAAGTTTGATATCCGCTACGACCCTCGTTTATGAACTCCGTCATGAATACTCCGGAACGGATTTCGGCGAGGATATTTCCAAGCTCCTTCTTCGCGTGACCACCGATGACCCTCGGACCTCTCGTCACCGCGCCATAGCGAGCTGTGTCGCTAATCTTATCCCTCAGCCCGGAGATGGCGTGCTGATCTAAAAGTTCAACGATAGGTCGGAGCTCCTTGAGACAGCTGAAATATGCCGCCTCCGGATTGTAACCTGCTTCAGTCAGGGTGTCGAAGGTTGCCTTTACTAACTCGGGAAGCCCGCCGCACAGGAGCGCCTGTTCAGCGAAGAGGTCGGTCTCAACCTCCTCAGCAAATGTCGTATCGAGAAATGGGCCGGTCTTGCTGATCGCCTTGGCATACGTGTGGGCAAACTCCAGAGCTTCGCCGGAGGAGTTTTGAGCGGCTGCGATCATGCAGGGTACGCCCGTACCCTTGAGGAACTCACCCCGAACTGCATTTGCATGTGCAAGCGGTGCAACTAGAACGATGTCGAGGTCATTCCTCGGAGTGATCTGTTTATAATGAATGGCCAGACCGTGGGCGAAGATCAGAGTAGATCCCTTAGGAAGATTTCCTTCCAGATATTCTTTGTAGAAAGCCGGTTGTTGACTATCCGGCAGGAGTACCACCGCTTTTTTCGCGTTCTTGGCAGCCACGACCGGATCCGTGATGAGTGGAAGGCCCGCTTCCTTGACCTGGCTAATTCTCGTACTGGTTGGCCGGAGGTAGACTGATACTTTCCAGCCATTGTCCCTGAGGTTTAGGGCTTGGGCCATGCCCTGGCCGCCAAAGCCGAAGACCACCACCTCGGTCTTATTGTTTCCATTCGTTGATATATTTTCCATGGTCGAACAGCAGTATCAAGTTGTGTATAGAATTTCAAGTATGTTAATTACTTATCTATATCTATATATCAAGCTGTTAAGTATCATATATAATATATTACTTTAACAAATAGCCTTTAATCTTCGGGTTGACATAAGGGTTCCCTTCGGTATAGGGTCCCGCGCCATGCGCAGGAGATTCCTCAAATCCAAGATCCACGGGGCGACGGTTACCGATGCATCCGTCGAATATGAGGGATCGATCTCCATAGACAGTGATTTGATGGAGGCCGCTGATTTTGTCGAATACGAAAAGGTTCATGTGTGGGATCTGACAAATGGCCAGCGGCTTATGACGTATGTCATTGAGGGCGAGGGAGGTTCAGGAGTGATAGAGATGAATGGGGCTGCTGCTCTGCTCATCAGCAAGGGTGATAAGCTGATAATCGGCAGCTATGCCGACTACGATGAAGAGGAAGTTGCCTCTTTCAAGGTTAGAAAAGTTTTTTTGGATAATAATAATAGGATTAAGAAGGTCTAGACCGCTAAAAGTGGTCATATCATGAGAAACGACCTGTAGATCTATTCGGGATAGTTAAAAGAGGTGAGGCACATGGATATCTTGATCGATGATATTCCTGAGGAGGGACTCGAAATAGAGGCGAACGATAGTGATGCTTGGCTTCGTGGTCTGCTCGTCGACACGCTTGGCGATGTCATCGAAAAGGGAAGTGCCAGTGCGAAGCTGAATATAATGAGATATGATGACAACCTGGACCTCCAGGGTCTCGTGCAGTTTGGCGCGATGAAAGCATGTGACAGATGTCTTCTGAATTTCAAAAGTCACTCGGATGTCAAGATTCATACTGTCCTCATTCCGGTGAGCGATGGACGCGAGCGGATGTCGGAGGGCGAGGTGGAGGAGATCGAGCTTTCCAGTGAAGATCTGGAGTTTGGATACTACGAGGGCGATAGATTCGATCTGGCTGAGGTGGTACGGGAGCAGATACTTTTGGCCAAACCTATGAAGCATCTGTGTCGGGATGACTGCAAAGGACTTTGTCAGAAATGTGGTCAGAACCTAAATAAGGGAATATGTGGTTGTAAGGAGGAGAGCACGGATCCCAGGTGGGCAACCCTGAAAAATATTAAGATCTCGCAGAATTGAAGCCGGAAGTCAGAAAATAGAAGTCAGATCTCAGCTGCTTGACCAAAATTCGG
>CAYWIG010000144.1:0-5406 GCA_964458295.1 uncultured Myxococcales bacterium | reverse complement strand
TCCTGCAACCTCTCCAGGAAGGTAAGGTCGCCGCATGTAAATATCTCGACCTTGTCCCGCTCCTTTCCAATGTCGAGCTTGAGGAAATCGCAGATCCTATCGCACAGTTCGAGAAAGCTGTATCTAGCATCCGCATAATCGATTTCACCCTCTTCGTGTTCGAGCCAGTTGAGATAGGAACGCTGCGATATGACGGGTGGCGTATGCATCCTGCAGAAGTTGCCCTCCTGCATTTTTACGACCTCAACATAATCCTCAACTTCATGCTCCGCCAGATCCCAGTATATAGCCTCACTGTTTTGATAGAGTATCGTATCGTTCGCATACATCTTGAGTTTCTTAAGTTCCTTCGACACATCGCGCGGCAGATGTTTAGGCGCCACATGAAGATCCCCGATAAAGACGAAAAGACGCTTGCCCGGATTATCCTTTAAGATCTTCGCAAGAAGCTTGGCTGTGGCTGCATCACGCTCCTTAACATTCGCACCCTTCTTCGCAGCATCGATAGCGAACATCGGTATCTTGTGATATTTGCAGAAATCAAATATCGGTTTGAAATTGTTCCACAGATCGAAGACCCAGTGTTCCTGCAGCTTGATCTTATTAAGAAACGTCTCTTCGTCTAGCTCCCCGGAAAGATATTTATTGAGAGTCCGTTGATGCCTCTTATGAAGAAGTTCCATTCCAACGATAAATTCATGATCGGTCTTAACGGTCGCCCTGAGAATACGAAGGAATGAACGTTGAGATTGATTGCACGTATGATAGTCACCAACATAGATGATATCGGAACTCAATACCTCCTCCATCATCTCCCTCTCATCCGACACCCTATCATAGTTCTTAACAACGCGACGATAAGCCCTCTCATAGATATCGAATCCCGGTTCCTTGACGAGCACGGAATGATCTATGATCTGCTTATTCCACTTCCAGAGTTTCTTTTGAATCGCGAGCAACTCCTCGCGTGGCGATTGCGCCATTCAATCCCCCGATTGTCGGTCACCCTAATTACCGTTGTAACTAAAAAACCTATCCAGATCTATCTCGGCCGATAGTGCGATGAGATAGTTGTTCCTGTTGTCCCCATCCACAAAATGGAGATTCAGAACTCTCTCATATCCGGTTGAAAAATTCAGCTTCAAATTCTTTCTCATCTGCCATGCAACGTCGAACACCCCTCTAAATCTCTGTTCCGTAGGCCCTGATGCAACCTTCACGATATCGCCCGAAAGGCCGCCCGCCTGGGTTGTCTCAGTCCAAGTATCGGAACTCCTGTAATCCCAGTCGGCAGTGATGCCATACCAGAGGTCCTTCGAGAGCGTATGACGGAGCAAAATATGCAGGGTCTTTGCATCCGGGCCGGCATCGCTTCCGATCAACCTTCTATTTAGTGTATAGCCAGCATTGTACATTCCATGCCTATACTGCAACGGACATGTCCATACGAATTCAGTTCGAAGATCGAGTGAACCGGAAGTATTGACAGCAGGAACGTAGACACCGCCCATGTATGACATACCATGACGAAGCGTCTTCATTATTGATTTCCACTTATCCTCTAATGCAAAACTGCCGTAGATCTCCGTACCACGAAGGGGTGGAATCCTAAACATCATCTCAACCTCGAACATGTGGTTGCTGAAGTTTACGAGATTAGGATTGAGAGGATCGGTTCCGGTAGGTCTAAAACCAATGAACTCACCGATTACATCTACGAATGAAGGAGTAGGTGTACCCTGACCACCGATCATGACGGTATGCCCAAATCCAATCTCGGCATACTTAGCTGGCGCTAAGCTAAGCTTATATCCCGCAAGCCATGCCCATTTTTGAGGATAGCCAGGACCTAAGTTCGCTGCATAGAGAGTGTACCTCCACCGTCCCAGATGCTTGAACACCCATGGGAGCCTCGCCGGTTTGGGATTTGTAAGCCAAAGGCCATCGAGCGGCCTAGGGTTGGATGAATATAGAAGGCTCCCCCTCTCCCCAAAACCCCAGATCATCGAGTCACGCCCTACTTTCAAACTAAAATTTCCAGCCCGAAACGTTGTGTATAAATTTTGAAGATAGACATGACCCTGCATGTCTCCGATACGATACATATCGACTTCAAATCTTGGCCTTACGTACGCAGACCAAAATTTACTGGCCTTAAACCTGCCGACCGGTTCAAAGGCGCTCGTGCCACCATCTATCGGATGCCGACCCAAGTCATAATCCCCTAGCGGATTTACTATTGCATCGAGTCCACCCCTACCATTGTCCCTCGGCAGTTGAGTCGGCGAACTGTTGAGATATCTGTTATAGATATTTAACTTCTCCAAAGGATGGAGGCGAAATGCCATCATCTCACCCGTGATCGCACCCATATCGATGAGTTCCTCTCGGAACTCCTTCTTCAACCTATCTATACTGATATCGATCTGCCACTTTCGCTTCCTGTATTTGACATATTTGTCGAGTGAGGCGTCCGATACGCTTCCAAGCTCTTCTGTTTTTGCAATTGCCTCAGCCGTCATCCTTGCAAACTCGGACCTCGGATAAGGACGCTGCCCTCGTATCGGCGGTTCGACTAGACCAAACGCTATGAGTTTGTCCAAATCCCTGTAAAACGAACTATCCGGAGGTACGCTTGAAGAACTTCTCTCCCAGGCTAAAACGCCTGATGATGTCATAATCAGACATAGAAAAAGTATGATCGATAGAAGAAAACGCCCTCTGATCATGTAGCACCCTCGCTCAAAGCGCGTCTTTTAAGGAGATAGTCCTTCAAACGCTGACCAACTATTATAAGCGCGGGCACCAGCACCATCGCTGAAAGGATGGATGCAAACTCTCCAATCACAGCCATGGCGCCAAACTGTGCCACGGCTTGGTTGGTCGATCTGGTAAGAACGAAATAACCACCTATCGTAGTCAACGAGCATATAGTCACTGCGCCGCCGGTGTTGCGAATGATCTCACCGACGCGCCTTCTCTTCTCCTCCCTAAAACGCATCGCTACATTTATCGCATAGTCGACGCCAACGCCAAACGTTAGCGGCAACGCAATGAAGTTGAAGAAGTTGATCTTGATATCGAGGATTGCCATAGCAGCCAACATTATCACGACGACCCAGAGCAACGCCGCAATTATGACATACCCCTCACTCACCCTCCTCGTCAGGATTAGAACGAATATCGATACAGCCAAAAATGAGACGATCGTAAGGATTGGAGCCTCCCTCTTAACGATCTTCACGAGATCTGCAAAGATAAGCGAAGCACCGGTCGCATGCATGATGCGACCATCCGGAAGAGGAATATCCTGAACATTGTTGGCAAACCGAATCAAATTTCTTCCATCGGAGAGCGGCATCCCCGATCTGGGATTGATGTAGGCGAATGTACCGACGTTTCCATCCAGATCGGTAAAGTTTCTGACGAGTTCGTCGGGAAGCTCCTCTATCGTCAATCTAACGTTCCCCAGGGATTTCTTGAATTGACGAAGCTGTTTTCCGATATCCCCACCTACCTCATTCATCCAAGCGCCACTGAGCAAACTGTTATAGCGTTTCAACATCTTCTCCCGCTCATCCTGATTCTTCGGAAGGAGATCGTAGACGTTGTAGCAGTAGTCGACCATCCTATCCCTGTCGGATCTCGCTTCATTCTGTCGCTTGACCGTCTCACAGAGGACGGGTCCGTCCTCCGGCTTATCGAGCAGGACGACAGCGGGGGTCATAGATCCAACCCAGAGTTTCGAAACCCTCCTCTCAAGGGCCTCAGTTCCGCTGACGGCGGAAGTGCGATTTCTCAACTTTGAAAAATCATACTCTATGGAGTCAGGAATAAATCTTACGACTATCACTGAGGCGATGACGAATATAACAAATGAGGCGATGACGGTGTAGATTGGAAAATGGTAGAGGAACCTATCCATCGTCGGAAAGAGTGCACTGGTCCTCTTGGGGATATAAAACTTCTTAAATAATTTTAAAACGCGTTCGGACATGAGGATCATCAGCGGCAGGAACAGCATGCTCGAAAGCCAACAGAACATAACCCCGACCGAGCCGATGAATCCGAATTGAGAAAGTCCCCTGACCCTAGCTATCATCAAAATTGAGAAGGAGAGCGCGGTAGTGGCTGCCGCCAGGAATGTCGGGAGCCAAGCCCTCGAGAGGGCATGCTCCATTGCGGGGGTAGGATCAACCCCCTGCTTTCGCTGCTCAAGATAACGTCCCATCAATATGATGCCGTAGTTAATACCGGTACCAATGATTATCGATGCGAGAAAGGCAGTCTGAGCATTCAAGTAACCTATCGCAAGTCGCGTTATCGCAAATGTAAATGTGATACCTATGAGGAGTGTCACGCTCAAGAATGCCAAGAGCCTCAGCCTTAAGAAATACAGAACGATCACACATGTGACGAGAAAGATACACAACACGACCGTTGATAACATGTCGCTTTTCAACGTATCGTATTCCTCGACCGTCGATACGACGTTGCCGCAATAGCCCACCTTCATATCCCAATCGTAGGAGCGTGGGTGCAGTTCATCTACAATACCCTTAACTCGATCGATAAGCGCCCTAGCCTGATCGACAGCTAGCGATGCACCTTGAGGTCTGACCATGAGGATCAGAAATCTGCCGTCCTCGCCGCCATAGTAATCCTTATAGACGGCGAGCGGCATCTTCATATTATCTTCATTCGCTTCCTTTATATCATCGACCTTGAGCGTAACTGGCGGTTCCTCCACACCGAGATCGAAGAAGAAAGGGGTGCGTTTAAACTTCTCATAGTCGACAAGCCTCTTCAGGCGTCCGTAGAGCTTATCGAGGTCCTTCATGTCTATGTAGTGGAGCATGTTGTCTTTATAGAATTCCTTTATCCTATCCACCTTAGCTATGACATACCTGACCTCGCCATCTGGCAACTCAGCGAGCTTGACGTTCAGATCATCGATAAACTTCATATTCGCTTTTACGTCTGGACTCTCCACCGTCACGGTGAGGACGGATACACCTCCAACTCGCTCCAACATTTTATCGAGCTGAATGACGCTAGGGGATTTCTCCGGAAGGAGTTCTTTGAGACTGCTTCTCAATTCAAGCCCGGAAGCGGCTATAAGCGACGTGACAAATATCGATACGAATATAAAAAGGCAGAGAAAACGATGACGATTTGCAAATCGTAGGTAACCTGAAAAGAATTTATCGAGACATTTACCCATTTTAACTTTCGGTTTTAACGAGCCTTCTCCAGATACACCTAATATAAAATAGAGCAGCAAGCAGCAAGTTTATCAAGACCTCCGCCTTATACACGATAAAGCCGTCTATATTCTCTTTTGTAGATTTTTCAAATATATACAAAGGATTACCAAGAAAACTACCTATCACGGCATCAGACCGC
>CAYWIG010000143.1:0-5432 GCA_964458295.1 uncultured Myxococcales bacterium | reverse complement strand
CGGCAAGTGCCTGAAACGATGATATCCCCTTTTTCGATTCCTTTCCTTCGAGAAGGAGCTTTAGCATCTCCCTGACATGTCGAACCTGCAGGAACCTAGTCGCTATTGAAAAGTAGACGCCGACTCCGAGGCATAGATATACAAGCACATCGCTCCACACGATATCGTTAAGGAAACTCACCAATAATGTTAGATTCATGTCGAACCTCCAATATTCATTTCACGAGCTTCAACCAGGAATATTTTCCTGCGTCGATGAAGCCTAGCTTTTTTGCGAGCGTATAAGACCTCTCGTTTTCAATTGCGATGAACGCAAATGGAGTTCTTCCTTTAGTTCTAAGCTGATTGACCAAATGACAGGTGACACTCTTAGCGTATCCCCTTCCTCGACATTCCTCCATCACATAGAGAAAACCGAGAGCTCCAGTATCGTGCGTCATACCCCAAGCGATCGGTTTTTTATCAATTCTGATTGATGCAGTGATGTCACTTTCAATCTGACGTTTAATATAATCGAGCGTGTTCTCCTTCTTGTGCTCCCAAAAATCGTTTACGATATTTGCGTCGCTTAAAGTAAGGGGAATGACATCATGCGAAGGCTCGTCGATCTCAACGTCATCCGACAGTATAAGCATGTTGGCATGGGTAAACCATTCGACCTCGAAGTCGCGTTTCACCCTATCGAAGTATTTTGTTTCTAATGAGTCGAACGCTAGATCATCATCCGTGATATTTTGAAATACATTTTCAAAATTGCCTTCAGGACAATGGCTGATCGATGTCCAATCGAACTCAAGACTTCTGCGGATGATCAATGAATCACCCACACGTTGAATATCATTTACATACTGAGGATGTAACTTCAGGAGGCTTATCAGCGGAAGGTTATGAATCGGTTCCTTCTCTAAAATTTTAATCGCATCTTCAATGGATGTTCTCTTCATATTATAGACTCCACAGTTGATTGTATAGAAAAGCTACCCCCAAGCAAGACCGTCTTGTTTGGGGATAAATAGTTCGACCTGTGTAGAATCATCCAGTCTGTGCTCCACAGTTCAAACCCTCAAAAATACGCCAAATCTCAGATATTCCTGTAATAACAACAAGATACGCTCATTTTCGGTATCTGGCACCTATCTTGCTTTATAAATCCTCGCGGAGTGGAGCTGACTACACATAGAGAGGAGCGGATATGAAGAAACTCATTCTAATCGTGGCGCTGATATTCGGAGTTCAATCGACTGCACTAGCACAACTGAGTATCGGAACATCGGAGATCCGGCAGGATGGTAAAAGGGCTGGCTTAATTTTCGTGGAACAATCAGGTGAGGAGGAGAGACAGACGGTTGAGCACTGGGTCCTGTTTTCGAACTACCTCTTTCCCGGAATCGACAATCCAGATGTCGTAACGAAGATTAAATACCTACCCAATAGAGATGACGACCTAGCTAGCTTTATAGCAAGAACTACATCGCGAAAAGGGTATCGCTATTTCACAGTGATCCCTATCGAATCTGATGAACTCCCACCTGGAGTTGCCGGAAATATAGGCTCCAACCAATTTGCCGATGATAGCGAGTCACATTGGATTCACAAAGTTGGAGGTTGGAATTTTATAATCGAGAGATATTAAAGGAGATCGGCCATGAAAAAGTTGATTCTAATTTTCGCGTTCATACTAGGTTTTCATTCTATAGCCTTTGCACAACTCGATACCGGTACAGCCGAAATCCGTCAGGATGGCAAGAGGGCCGGTCTAATATTCGTCGAGGAGCAATCCCAGGATGCCGTCGTGGAACACTGGGTATTGTTTTCAAACTATATATTCCCTAGCGCGGACAATCCCGATGTTGTAACGAAGCTGAAATATTTACCGAATAGGGATGACGACCTTCAAAGCTTTTTCGAAGCAGCAACGTCCAGAAAGGGATATCGCTATTTCACGGTAATACCGATCGAGTCTACTGATTAAGATAGGAGGGTTAGGATCGGGATTAGCCCTCAATCCCGAAATCAACTCATCCCCAAGCAAGACGGTCTTGCTTGGGGATAACTCATTTCGTTTCGGTTGACGGCTCGCTGAAATATTTCCTCATACTCTTAACGTAATCGTTATCCTTCTGATACACAGCTTTGTAGTCCCTGTCCCAAACCGGATCGCAGAGTTCCTTGTACTGAATCGAAAAATCCTCGATCTTATCCTTTAGCTCCTTCGCTACATTGTCTGCGGTCTTATAGGAAAGCTTCGCACCGGATTCCTCGATCGCCTCGCGCCAACACTCCGGCACATCGATGATCATGCACGGACGAAGTAAATTTTCGCTATAGGGCTGACGCCTGCGAATCGCTTTAAATAGTTTCGACTCCTTTAGGATCTCCATAAATGAATGATCGTAAATATTCATATCCGACGCCTGCGCAAAGACGCACGGTTCCACATCACCTTTGTTGTTGATATGGAGATAACGCCTACCGCCTGCAAGACACCCACCGACGAGCGGGCCATCGCACCAGAAATCGGCCAGGATCATCGGCTTCTCAGCCCGAAGTTTATTTACGCGATCATACCTGTACATCCTCTGCTCAGGTGTAGGAACGAGATCAAACACGGGCTCCCTTCCGATGGGCATATATTGGAAGAAGTAACCTATCGAACATCCGAGATCCGAATAGTAATCGATGAGCTCATCGCTCAATAGCTTCTCGTTGTTAACACGTGTGCACGTTCCAGAGAAACCAAATGGCACACGAGCAGCTTTCAGTTTCGCCATCGCCTTTTCAACCCTCTTGAAGAGACCCTTTCCACGCCTAGCATCCGTCTCCTCCTCGAACCCCTCGATGCTGATGCACGGCAGAACATTTCCGAGCTTTGCGATCTTTTCAACATGATCCTTCTCGGCGAGTGTCACGCCGCTCGTGTACGTCTGAAAATAGGCATCACTGTGTTTCTCAAATATTTCGAAGATACGGTCGTAGATATATGGCTCACCACCGCTTATCACGAAGAAGTAAATTCCCATCTCCTTGGCCTCGGTGATCAATTTGTCGAATGCCTCGAAGGTAAGGTCCGAGTCCCTCGCATGTTCCGCGGCATAACATCCGTAGCAACGGAGTGGACATCTCTGTGTCGGACTCACAACCAACATAAGTGGAATGTCGAACCCGACCTCCTGTGTAACCCTATTTCTCTTCTTCTGGCCGACGACCCCCTCATTAACTATCATGTTATTTATAATCGCGCGCTTGCAGTTTGGATTCGCATCCTTAAAGACACTTTTCAGGGTACGAAATACTTTTTCTATGAACAGTTGACCTGCCGGGTAGTTGTTCTCGCCATAGAATTTCTTCATCGTGTTGATGACAAAATCCTCTGAAATATATGGCAGCGTTTTAAACAGCCCCTTCACGATCGGTGTCGTTGCGGCGAGCTTCAACTTCGTTCCCATGGATAGTTCTAAATCCATCCCTCTCCTCCTCTTACCTCTCCCCACTATCAGCGTTTAATTCGTTTAAAACGTTATAAATACTTGAAATATATAACCTTTTTAACTAAGCCCTTTGTGCATGTTTTTTCGATGGGTGTCAATGGGGCGGGGATAAAAAAAGGATCCCCTTAAAGGAGATCCTTTTGATTTCAATTGCTTATTTGAGCTGCAACAACTCAGTTGGGGCAGTCACCAACCCCATTATGAAAGTAAACCGTACGCTGACCTGAACCGCTTTGAACGCCCCCTGAATCGGCATCACTGTCGGTATGATAATTGGAATCCAAACCGCTCAACTGCCAATGAAGCTGAAACTCTAGACATCGGCTGTCTGCTGTCCAATTCGCATTATCAATACCGGTCTGTGCCGTAATCATGCTTCCAACTTCGGCCTCAGTAGCCTCCAACGAACACGAGGTTTGGCCGTCGCAAAGTCCTTCCTCAATAGTGCTATAGTTTCCACCTCCTGTATCTACATACTGCCCCCCAAACCAATAATCGACATTGGATATATCCTCACCATCTTGCTGAGTTAAGGTTACAGAAGTCGAAAAGGCAACGGTGCTTGAAACAAAGCCACCTATGGTTATTATCGCATCATCCTCCAAGCCACTTCCCCAATTGATATATTCTGAGGTATCACCACTCTCATCAGATCCAGACACGTCATATCCACAATTCGTAATTACCGTTTCATCATAAGGGGCACATACGGTATACCCTCTAGTGTGGTACACACATCCACACAAAAGCTGCCATTCGCTTCCTCCGAGTTGTTCATGAATACTTACAAAATCGTCATAATCAAACGTATCACCCTCTGCAGGTGTAGATGTCCCATCCCATGTGCAAGGACCTTGAAAGGTTGAGCGGCATCGATCCAACGTCATCTCCGTTTCAGTGATAAAAGTATATCTAAGCCTCCGCTGACCCTCTATATCATCCTTCGTAGGTAAGTAGCCCTTACCTGCCGAAACGCTCGATGAAGATGAATCACCGTCAATGCATGCCGTATACTGAACGCTCTCGGTTAAATCTTCTGTGGGATCCAGCGTACATACATTCTCCGATTCACATGTCACGGTAGCCTCAACAGCATTGTCCGGATCACAATCATCTTCAGTACCGATAACCAAATAAAAGTTGCCCGTGTTCACGGTAGAAATGTCCGCCCCTTCGTCGAACGTGTAGCTAAAGGAACTTGCAACATTGACATCGGTTGCACCTTCAATACCCTCTAGCGCAACTGGAATATCTGTCGGTGTCGACGGAGACGCTCCCGATCCACACGAAGACATTAGGGCCAAAGTTAATGTCAAAATTACTAGAAAAGTGATCTTTTTGAACATATCCCACCCCCTGTTGGTACTGTTATTTCTCAGCAAGAATCATACCTTAATCTCCACAAAGTTAAGTATTTGTAATTATTATATATTGTTATTTTAACCGGGAGTAAATGAGTCAAAATATACCCCCCCTGTCGGATATTTTGACGGAATTCGAAAAAAAATATCCACAACTTTTTCCGTATAGCCGCGATAATTATTGGCAATTTAGCCGTTTTCGTTATACGAAGTAAGTGGAGGTTGTTATGGTTGCTAACCCTATAAATGTCGTAGGCCCCGTAAACCCAACTGCAATACCACCAGCGCCATTAACTAAAAGGTTTGGAAACTGTGAGGGTAAAACATTTGGCTCTTTTTCTGTGTCGTCATAGTTATTTCTAAATTCAATAGTATTTTTTTCTATATCCTCAATTAGATGTTGAGCAACCTTAGCAAGTTTGGTTTCGGTGTACCTCATCGCTGCTGGTGGATCTCCATCTATAGATCCAAAATTACCTTGCCCATCGATAAGTGGAAGGCTCATCGAAAAGTTTTGTGTAAGTCTTACTAGAGCATCGTAAACGGCTTGATCTCCATGCGGATGGTATTTACCAATTACGTC
>CAYWIG010000142.1:0-5453 GCA_964458295.1 uncultured Myxococcales bacterium | reverse complement strand
TACGGCGTTTCAACTTCATGATGTGCTTTATGCGTCCGGACCATTTGATTAGATTGGTCGAACCGAGCAACATCTTTCCGAAAAGGAGTCTAGCTGGCTTCGTTTCCATCAGCGGAACGGTTTTTGTTAGCCAGTGACACTCGGTGTCGTAGCGGAAGAAGTACTGTTCGATCGTCATAAAATCTTCTGCTCTAGTTCTCGTGCTCCTGTAGAAAATATTTAACCACTCGTAGGACGAGAGATTGGGTGCCTTTTCGATCATTCTACCGAGGCAGACGACAAATTCCTTAGGACTGTGAATTATTCCATCCACGAAATCGTAATCATCCGCCGTACATCTTTCCTTCAGATCCCGCCAAAATGATGAGAAGTCGGAATGCTTCCTGTATTCCATCTTCACGAACGGTTTTGCAGGCATGAGCTTGAATTTTAGTTTGGTGAGCAAGCCCAAAGTTCCATACGAACCGTGGATCATGTCAAAAAGATCGTTATTATTTTCAGGCGTACAGGTGATAACATCTCCAGTGCCTGTGACCACTTCATGCTCGACGCAGCTATCGTGAAAACCACCGTATTTGTAGGACATCGATTCGATAGAACAGCCGGATACCGCTCCACCAATCGTGATACCCTTAAGTTCGGAACTGTGTAGGGGATTAGGCCGTATTTCAACGTTTCCCGGACGAGCTCTGAGAAGGTAACTCCGGATTCAGCAGTGCAAGTCATATCAGCTTGATTGATCTCTAAAATTTCGGTCATCTGCGAGAGGTCTACCTTTGGGAGTTTATTCCTCTTATCGTATGGATTTGGTACGAAGTGTGAATCCACGGCCTTTGAGATTTTTATAGGCTGCTTGAGCGATGCAATCCTCTTTACCTGATCTATTACGGAGTTGAGTTTCTCCTGATGCGTAATCATATTGTTCCCTAATGAATTATGAGAGTTTCTTTAGATTGTCTTTGTAGGTGTTTGCAAGCTCGACGTATACATTTTTAAAATGCGTCCACTGTTTCTTGTATTCATCGCTCACGTTTCCGATTATTTTTGCTGGGACTCCAACGGCGATAGCCTCGGGAGGAATCTTCTGCTTGTTCCTGACGACTGCACCCTCACCAATTGCAGCCCATTTTCCAACCGTGGAATAGTCGCTGACTATAGATCCCATGCCGATGACTGCGAAGTCATCGATCAACGATACATTGTGAACGGTAGCCTGATGTCCTAAAGTTACGTCATTGCCAATAGTCGCTTTCTCACCGGGCCTCGCATGAATGATGACATTTTCCTCTATTCCCGTTCTATCGCCGATGGTAATCGTGCCGTAGTCGCCCCTGATTCTAGCACCAGGACCTACATAGCAGCCGTCACCTAGCGTTACGTCGCCAATTACGTCGGCGCTGTCAGCTATATAGCAGTTATTGCCGATTGTGGGTTTCTTTCCCTTGTATTCGTAGATGGCCATAGTTCATCCAGTTTTTGGAATGGGGATGGTGGAATGTTAGAAGAGTGGAATAATGAACAAATCCCATCATTCCAATATTCCATCATTCCACCTTCGCCAAAGACCGCACATCTAACAACTCACTCAGTTCCGCATCAGTAGCGACATTTTCTGCAAGTGCGATCTCTCTCACACTCTTTCCACTCGCATACGCCTTCTTTGCGATCTCTGCAGCCTTTGAATATCCGATCTTCGATACCAATGCAGTGGCCATCGCGAGGCTCATCTCGATATTCTTGCTACAGTTCTCCTCACGAGCGACGATTCCATCGACACACTTTTCCGCAAGTAGACTCGATGCATTTGAAAGCAGCTCGATCGATTCCAGAAGATTGGATGCGATAGATGGAAGCTGCGTGTTCAGCTCGAGGTGTCCCGATTTTGCAGCTATCGTTATCGCGGTGTCATTAGCGATCGTCTGCGTCGCTACCTGTGTCACCATCTCAGGAATTACCGGATTTATCTTTCCAGGCATGATCGATGATCCGGGCTGAAGTGCGGGTAGTTCAATTTCAGCAAAGCCTAGACGTGGGCCGGAAGCAAGCAGACGTATATCGTCAGAGATTCGCGTTAGTGCCACCGCAAGCGTCTTCAATGAACCGCTTAAATAGACGGTCGCATTGTGCGCGGATAGCGCCTCAAAGTGATTCTTCGCGGATGACAGATCGAAATCCAGATGTTTTGAAAGTTTCTTGCATATTTTTTTTGCGAAATCTGGATGTGCACTTGCTCCGGTTCCCACAGCGGTGCCGCCGAGCGCGAGTTCCTTTAAAGATGACGATGATGTTGATATCCATTCATCGCACAATTCTATCTGGCGCGCCCAACCTAAAAATTCCTGCCCCAGGGTTATCGGCAGGGCATCCATTAGATGCGTTCTTCCAATTTTGTGGATATCTGCAAATTGCTCGCTTTTTTCAATGAGTGACTTGTGCAACGTCTTCAATGATGGAAGTAAAGACTTCCTTATTCTGTTAATGGCGGTGATGTGTAGAGCGCTGGGCATGACATCGTTCGATGACTGACCCATGTTGACGTGATCATTTGGATGAACCGGCTCCCACGTTCCGAGTTTTCCGCCGTGCTCGAGATTAGCGACGTTAGCGATGACCTCGTTTGCATTCATGTTAGTCGATGTGCCTGAACCGGTTTGAAAAATATCCACGGGAAAATGCTGTGAGAACTTACCATCGGCGACATCCCTTGCAGCTTGGATGATCGCATCGGCAATTTCCTTGTCGATCAAGCCGAGCTCACAGTTCGTCTCGGCGGCGAAGAGTTTGACAAGGGCCAATGATGAGATAAAATCATCTGGAAAACGCCTTGTGCTTACAGGGAAGTTCTCTATCGCACGCTGCGTCGAAGCTCCCCAGAGCGCGTTCTCATCTATATCGATTTCACCTATGGAATCGGATTCTTTCCTGAAAGTCGTCATCTCTTCTTGGTCCTCTTCTTCGGCGCACGCTTCTTCTTGAAAGTTTTCTTAGCTTTTGCCTTTGCCGATTTCGGTTTTGCTTTTGACACTTCCTTCGGTGGAGATGTATTTGATTTGGAGGTAGCATCGCAGAGCCTCAAATACATCTGTGCATATTTGTTTTCGGGATCCCTATCAAGTGCAGCCCTCCAGCTCTTGACGGCATTGGTGATCCTATCCATCGTGTAAAAGGTGATGCCCTGTTGAATCAGTGCGGGGCAATATTTAGGATCACTTTTTAGAACTTTCTTGAATTCCTTCAGCGAATCATCGCATTTTCCATTTTCACGAAGCGCCTGACCCAACTTCGTCCTTATATCGAAATAGCTAGGGTTCAGCTGGAGGGCCTTCTCATATTCATCAATTGCGAAGGGATATAGGCCGATCGAACGATAGATGTCGCCTATGTCAGCATGTAAATTCGACAACTTTCCCCTCAATACCGGTTCGACTTGGCCGTAGACCTTTCCGGTATTCTTCCGTAAATTTCCGTAGAGTTTTTTTGCATCCGTATATTGGCCGAGGTCGTTGTACAAAACCGCGAGATTCAATGTTGCTTCCGTGTAGCGTGGATTGATGTCGAGGGCTTTTGTGAAGTAATCTATCGCGCTAGCGAATCTTCCCTTCACATGGGCGATCACGCCGAGCATGTTGAAGACATCGGCGTACTTGATGTCCAACTGTAGAACCTGTTGTAGATACTTTTCGGCTCGATCGTATTCCTTGTTATCGAAATGCTGTTTGCCGAGCGTCACGAGCTCTCTAGTTTGCTTCATATCTCCTCCATGGGTAGAGCGGGTACGACTGGATGTCATCAGTTGGTGACTTTTCTTAAAAGTTTTCTCTCAGCGCTCTTCGTGAGTTTGCTGTCGGGGTATTCGGAGAGAAGCATGCCGTATGCCTCCTTGGCCCCGTCGATCTTCTTAAGTTCAAGCGAGGCTTCCACTATCTTGTATAACGATTTGTCGCCCAGACCTGAGTCGGGATACTTTCTCGCCACCTCCCAAAAACGCGGGATGCATGCCTTGTATTCACCAGTTTTGTAGTAGAACCGACCGACGTAGAAGTTGCGTTTGGCTACCCGGAGCCTTGCCTTCTGCCAAGCGGCCTTAGCGAGCCCCGCGTAGGAACTGTTGGGATAGCGCCTGAGAACGATCGCCAGGTGATCGATGGAGCTCTCTAAATATTCCTGGTCTCTGTCGATGGCCTTGGGGCTCTCCTTATAATAGGCCTCGCCGATTCTGAAATGGGCATAATCGGCCTTGCGACTTCTGGGATGAAGTCTTAGGAAGGCCAAATAAGCCTCGGCGGCCAGCAGATACTCCTTCTTGGCGAAATAGGCGTCTCCTATCCTTATTTCCGCTTCCTGACCGAGCTTCGTCTGGGGATATCTGGCCTTGAACATTTCCAGGCACTGGACAGAATCCTCGAACTTGCCCTTCTCAGAGAGCCTCATGCACTCCCCAAACTCCTTGTTCGGGTCCCCGCCGCCTATCGCCGGCAGATCTCTGCCACATGATGTGGGGAGAATTAACAAAAACACAAAAATCATCAGTAATATTGCTTTCATGGCGGCGGATAGTATGGAATGGATGAGAAAATCGCAAAGGAAAAATGTGGTTTTTGACCCCTCGGCACTTGACTGAGGTCCATTTTATAACCATCTGTGATCTAACGGGATTTGCAGGCCGGCTGTGGCTTGACATCGAGAGGGGGGAGGGGTAACAGAATCGGCTCAAATTTCAGGAGGCTGTATGAGTAAAGATGATGCTAAGAACAAGGCCGACGACATCAAGGTGAACGATAAACGTCGATTTGCCGAGGATGGAGCTGCCAAAGATGGTGAAGTCTCCGATGGGAAGCATGAGGTCGAAAAGGAAGAATCGGCTGGGAGCGAGAAAGAGACTGGTGATACGAACTCCTTGCCCGAGATAGATTTTCCGACATTCATCCTCTCCCTGGCGACATCTGCGCAGGTTCATCTTGGGGTCATAGCGAATCCTGCTACGGGAAAGCAGGAGGTCGATCTTCCCCTGGCGAAGCAGACGATAGACATCCTGGGTGTCATGCAGGATAAGACGAAGGGAAATCTCTCCGAGGAGGAGGAGAGGCTTTTGGAACACCTGCTGTATGATTTGAGAATGATGTATGTGGAGAAGGGGAAATGAGTTTCGCGACTTACGACGTGCGATTTGCGAAAACACGCATATCGCAGATCGTATGTCGCACATCGAAAAGGGGGTTCAATGACGAAGAGATATTCAATTTTTACTGTAATTGGTATTTCAGTTATTACTGCAATCGTCGTTGCTGCGACCGTAGTGTGGACCGGCAATATAAGGAAGGGTCATAGCGTCGACATCGTTGGTAATCAGAAAAAAATCGATGTGAAACCTGCGGCGTGGTTCAAGGCTGAGCCTAAATCGTTCGCCGATTTGGCCGAAAAGGTCGGCAAGTCGGTCGTCAACATTTCGACGA
>CAYWIG010000141.1:0-5461 GCA_964458295.1 uncultured Myxococcales bacterium | reverse complement strand
GATGAAGAAGAGGGTGGGCTTAGCAAGGGCGATAGCCACCGATCCGGATGTGATACTCTACGATGAACCGACAACAGGCTTGGATCCTGCGAACACCAAGCGAATCTGCAATCTTATTTGTGAGATGCAAAAGAGATTGAACGTGACATCGGTCGTGGTTACGCACGACATGGAAGCTGCTTTTTCAGTCACAAATAGGCTCGCTATGATCTATGATAAAAAATTTGGTTTTGTGGGTACGAGCGATGAAGCTAGGTCGTCCAAGGAGCCCGCGGTTCAAAATTTCATACGCGGGGAGATGGAAACCGGTGATGGTTGATATGCTGATATAAGATCGATATTTAGCGGGAGGATTTATGCCACGCAAGAGGTTGGATGAGTTTAAGGTTGGGCTTTTCGTTTGCGCCGGCCTTGCAATGGCTATGATTATAGTCTTCATGGTTGGCAGTGAAAGCCAGTTCTTTGAGAGGCGTTTTACGCTTTATACAAACTTCTCTACGATATCAGGTCTTCGCGTCGGTGCTCCGGTTCAGCTTGCAGGTCTCAAGGTTGGCTTCGTCGATGATATTCGTTTCCCCGACGATCCAGCGTCGAAGGACATAGTAGTGCTTCTTAAGGTTAACAGGGAGTTTCAAAAACGCATACGTTCCGACAGCGTGGCGACGATTGAAACCCAAGGACTTCTAGGGGATAAGTTTGTCTATATATCGGTGGGCAGCGAATCACAATCGGTGATACCGGATAAAGGTATTCTTCCCTCTAAGGAGGTGACATCGATTTTTTCGCTCGCCGAGAAGGCCGGTACGATTATGGATGACATCGGTGCAGCATCAAAGAAGGTTAACGAGATGTTGGGTTCGGTTAGCGGAAAGGGTGAAGGTGATCTGAAGGCTATAATCTCATCAGTTAGGCATACTGTAGAACAGATTGAAAAGGGTAAGGGGCTTGTTCACGCGATGATTTACGATCCAAAGGGTGAGCAGGTGATCGGCAACCTCGCCGATACGATGAAATCTGTAAAGGGTATCATGGCTGGCGCCGAAGAGGAATCCAAGGGTAATCTTGGAGGGCTGATAGTCAATCTGCGTCATGCGTCATCAGACTTAAGAAAGATTTTAGCCTCTGTCAGGAGGGGAGAAGGTACGATTGGAAAATTGATAATGGATCCTGCCCTCTATGACGAGATAAGGGCGCTTTTTGGAAGGGCAAATAGAAATAAGTTGCTTCGCGCCGTGATTCGTTCAACTATGAAGGAGAACGACAAGCGGATGTTGAAATAACGGCGCTTCTTTGATACCATATCTACGAATAAAAATTACTGCAAACGCACACGTAATTTGGGTTTGCAGCTGACAAAGAGAGGGAGGTAGTGATGTCGACAGAACAGAAGAATAAAAATGATTTGATGCATATGATTGCATCTCTTCACGATGTCAAATCCTATCAGGAGCTGAGCTGGGAAGGGTCCTTTGCAGATTATCTGAAGATTGTACAAAAGAATCCCAAGGTCGCGGATACGGCGTTCAAGAGGCTCTACGATATGATCCTCTCGTACGGTTTCGAGGAATATACCGAGTACAAGAAGAAGATAACGCATTATAAGTTCTTTGAAGATCCCATCGATGGGGGCAGGGATGCGCTCTTCGGTTTGGATCTTCCCCTGATGAAGCTCGTAAATGTTTTTCGGTCCGCCGCTATGAAGTACGGAACCGAAAAACGTATCCTCCTCCTTCACGGTCCAGTGGGTGGTGCTAAGTCGACGATCGTGAGGTTGCTCAAGAAGGGGCTCGAGTCCTATTCCAAAACTCCGGATGGAGCTCTATACGCTTTCACCTGGGATAAGGGCGCGCTCGAGGACAAGGGATTGATCTTCGGTTCGGCTCCTGAGATCGCATGTCCGGTCCATGAGGATCCGCTTCATCTTATTCCCTTTGAGTTGAGGACTAGAGTCCTAAACGAGATCAACGCCAAGCTTCCGGTCGAACAGCGCGTTATGATAGAGGGTGATCTCTGTCCGAGCTGTAGATATATTTATAAGGAGCTCACCAAACAATACCATGGTGATTGGACTAAGATAATAGATCACATAAAGGTGAGAAGGGTTATTCTATCAGAAAAGGATCGCGTCGGCATCGGCACCTTCCAACCTAAGGACGAGAAGAACCAGGATTCGACGGAGCTTACGGGTGATATCAACTACAGGAAGATCGCGGAGTATGGTTCCGATTCAGATCCGCGCGCATTCAATTTCGATGGCGAATTCAACATCGCCAACCGTGGAATGATCGAGTTTGTTGAGGTTTTGAAGTTGGATGTGGCATTTCTGTATGACCTCCTGGGTGCATCGCAGGAACATAAAGTCAAACCGAAGAAGTTCGCCCAGACCGATATCGACGAGGTTATCATCGGCCACACGAACGAGGCTGAATATAACAAGCTTCTGAGTAACGAGTATATGGAGGCCTTGCGGGATCGTACCGTAAAGATCGATGTACCGTATATCACAAAACTTCATGAGGAGATAAAGGTTTATGAGAAGGATTACGGTCCGCATCGTGTGAGCGGAAAACATATCGCACCTCACACGATTGAGATGGCGGCGATGTGGGCAATCCTGACAAGACTTGAGGAGCCGAAGAAGGCCAACCTCACACTCATGCAGAAGTTGAAATTGTATGACGGAAAATCGCTACCGGGTTTTACGGAGGACAACGTCAAGGAGCTTCGCAAGGAGGCGAAGAGGGAAGGTCTTGAGGGTATATCACCCAGGTACATACAGGATAAGGTATCGAATGCACTCGTATCCGATGTCGCAGGCGGCTGCGTCAATCCATTCATGGTTATCAACGAATTGGAATCGGGACTGAAGCATCACTCCCTTATCAAGAACGAGGAACAGAAAAAACACTACAGGGAGCTGCTCGCGTTGGTGAAGGAGGAGTACGAGGATGTGGTGAAAAACGAAGTGCAGCGAGCGATTTCAGCGGATGAGGAGGCGATCTCCAGGCTCTGTGCAAACTATATCGACAATCTCAAGGCCTACACTCAGAAGGAGAAGGTGAAGAATCCATATACGGGCCAGTATGAGGAACCGGACGAGAGGTTGATGCGTTCGATCGAGGAGAAGATAGACATTCCGGAGAGCAGGAAGGACGATTTCAGGCGCGAGATCATGAATTACATCGGTGCGCTGTCGATCGATGGAAAGAAGTTCGATTACAGGACCAACGAGCGCCTTCACAAGGCGTTGGAGCTCAAGCTCTTCGAGGATCAGAAGGATTCGATTAAACTTACGAGCCTCGTATCGAGCGTCGTCGATAAGGACACGCAGGAGAAGATAGATGTTGTGAAGAGCAGGTTGGTAAAGAACTACGGATACTGTGAGACCTGCGCTACGGACGTGCTTAACTTCGTAGCCTCGATCTTCGCCAGGGGTGATATCAAGGAAAAGCGTCAATCTCAGAATTAATTCGTGATGAGTGGTAGATGGTGAGTGGTGCGAAAATGACGTATCACGTATCACGTAACACGTGTCACGAATCACACGAAGGTTATATGGCTCAAAAAATTGACCAGGATGTCGGGCGCTTTAAACAGATTATAAGGGGCCGTGTTAAGAAGGAGCTTCGAAAGTTCATCTCCAATGGCGAACTGATCGGGAAGAAGGGTAAGGACCTGGTCAGTATACCGATACCTCGTATAGACATCCCCCATTTCATATATGGCGATAGGGAGAAGGGCGGCGTCGGCCGCGGTGATGGTGACACCGGCCAGGGTGTGCAACCTGGCGAAGGGGCTTCGCAGGCCGGAAACGCCCCGGGTGAGCATATACTCGAAGTCGACATCACATTTGAGGAGCTCGCCGATCTCCTCGGTGAGGAGTTAGAGCTTCCTAGAATTCAACCCAAGGGCGCCAAGAATCTCGATACCAAGAATATCAAGTATACGGGTATGTCTACGGCGGGTCCTGAGAGTCTGCGTCATTTCAAGCGAACATACAGGAAAGCTCTTAGACGGCAGATAATGAGTGGTACCTATGATCCAAAGAGGCCACTGATAGTTCCGATACGAGAGGATAGGGTCTATAGAACCTGGAAGGAGATTAAGAATCCGAAGAGCCGTGCACTCATCGTGTATATGATGGATGTTTCAGGTTCGATGGGGGATGAGCAGAAAGAAATAGTGCGCCTCGAGTGCTTTTGGATAGATACTTGGATTCGCTCTCAGTACGAGGGCCTGGAGGTCAAATATATCATTCACGATGCCGTTGCGCGCGAAGTTGATAAACACACCTTTTTTCACACGCGCGAAAGTGGCGGCACGATCATATCGTCAGCCTATAAACTCTTTTTGAAGCTTATAGAGGATAACTACGACGTCAATGAGTGGAATATCTATCCCTTTCATTTCTCGGATGGCGATAACTGGTCCGGCAACGATACCGAGGAATGTCTGAAATTGCTTCAGACTGATATGCTGCCGATATCGAACGTCTTCTGCTATGGGCAGGTTGAGAGTGAATACGGGAGCGGTCAGTTTCTAAAGGATCTCGAGGAGAGGTTTAAGGATGATGAGCTCCTGATCACCTCCAAGATACCGAACAGGGACGAGATTGTGAATTCGATAAAGACCTTTTTAGGAAAAGGTAAGTAAGATAGGGCGATGAAAAAACAAAGTTCACAGAAGAGTAGGCAGTCGAAATATCAGACACATCTTCCCGCTGATCTGGAGAAGGTCAGAAAGCAGATCGAGGGTCACGCGAGGGATTTTGGTTTGGACTTCTTCGATGTGATATACGAGGTGCTCGACTGGAATCAGTTAAATGAGGTTGCCTCCTATGGGGGCTTTCCCAATCGCTATCCACACTGGCGTTTTGGTATGGAGTACGAACAGCTGACGAAGAGCTACTCATATGGTCTATCGAAGATCTATGAGATGGTGATCAATAACGATCCTTGTTTCGCCTACCTCCTCTACTCAAACGGCATGGTCGATCAGAAACTCGTGATGGCCCATGTCTACGCCCACTGTGATTTCTTCAAGAACAATCTCTACTTCGCCCATACAAATCGCAAGATGATCGACGAAACGGCCAACCACACGGTACGCGTTCAGCGTTATGTGGATCGGTACGGTACGGAAGCCCTGGAGGCCTTCATCGACTGCTGTCTGTCCTTAGAGAACCTGATAGATCCCCATTTTGCGTTTATCAGGCGCCGGGACGAGGAGGGACCGGAGATTGACTTGCATGTGGCCAGTTCTCCCGAACCGGGTCTGCCTCATGAATGCGGCTCATGTTCCGGAGACTGCGACCAAACAGGATCGTGCGACTGCCAAGGGAAAGAGGAAGGCGCAGCCGACCTATTTGGGGATGAAGATGATGAACGGGTTTCGCCTCGCCGACTCCGGAGCAAGTCCTATATGGACGCTTATATCAATCCGCCGGAGTTTATCAACGCGC
>CAYWIG010000140.1:0-5505 GCA_964458295.1 uncultured Myxococcales bacterium | reverse complement strand
CAAGGAAGTACTCTAGTCCAGGCTGAGCTACGCCCCGACCAAAAACCTTTTGTCAAATCGATGATCCCGCCGTATGGCGGAACACCCCAAGCACCGTCATGCGACGGGGTCCTCGATCCCGTAAAACAATTTCCTCTGAAAATTCCTGCGGGATCGGGAGAAGCACTCTAGTCCAGGCTGCCTGTCCGCCAATGACTTAGTGGCGGAAGCTACGCCCCGACTGACACTATGAATACTTTAAATTTTCAAAAAAACATCCGTTAAACAAAACACCCCGATCAAGATGACAAACCATATTTTCAAAGAATGAAGATCAGCAATAGTGACAGCTACGAGCAGTCGACAAATCGAATTCGCCTACATA
This sequence comes from uncultured Myxococcales bacterium, assembly GCA_964458295.1. GTDB lineage: Bacteria > UBA10199 > UBA10199 > 2-02-FULL-44-16 > JAAZCA01 > JABGOS01. The sequence goes on along the minus strand of CAYWIG010000140.1, from coordinate 5,141 downwards.
GCGAATTACTCGCGAACCAAATTCAGGAGGGTCTCGAGGTCCCTCCTCACCTTCTTGAGCGTCTTCACGCTACTACCGACGACCTTGGGCTGTTCATCATCATCGACATCATCCTCAGATTCTGAAGGAAAGGCCTCAATCTGCCTCGATTGTGACTCCTCCTTTTCGATCGACTTGATCTCAGCGGTGATAGGATCCTTAACATCACCCCTAGCCCAATCCTTAAGGCGTTTCCTAGCCCCGTTGATGGTATAGCGCTCCTCGTATAGCAGCTCTTTGATCTTCTGCAGCAACTCAACATCGCGACGTTTATAGAGACGTTGTCCCGATTTTGACTTCGACGGTTTTATGTCCTGAAATTCAGACTCCCAATATCGTAGAACATAAGGCTCAACGCCTATAAGCTTGCTTACCTCGCCGATGCGGAAATACAATTTGTTGGGAATGCTGGGCATCCTATTAGCCCCCTTCCCTCCGGGTGAAAAATCCCCAGAGCAAGCAGGTTATTGTGTCGACAAAAGATAACACAACAAGATTAAAATTCTTCCATTCCACCCTTATTGAGAGCAGATTTCAAAACCTGGCTTGGACGGAAAGTCAAAACCCGCCGTGCCGAGATCTCAATCTCCTCGCCGGTCTGAGGATTGCGGCCGATGCGCGGTCTCTTCTGGCGAACGACGAAGTTTCCGAAACCGGAGATCTTGATCTTCTCACCCTTCTCCAGGGTTTCCTTCATCGTATCGAACACCAGCTCGACTATCTCTGCAGACTCCTTCTTTGAAAAACCAACTTTTTCATAGATCTGCTCTATGATATCCGCCTTCGTCATGCCGTCCTCCCTTCTCCCGCATACTTCCCACCTCACACGAAACGGAGATGGGAGCTGGGGAATACGGTTATGTTATCATGTTCTGAGCGCCGCGCCCAACCTTGTTTTCAATATATTCACAAGATTTTGCTGCGCCTGATTCACCTCATCATCAGTCAAAGTTCTATCGTTTCTGGCGAAACGAATGGTTATAGCCAAACTCTTCTGTTCACTGGGAACCCCCTTACCCTTATAGACGTCAAAGATCCTGACATCCGTAACGAGCTCCTCACCGCTATCCTGGATGACCTTCTCGATCTCCACGGCGGGAATCCTATCCGGAAGAAGCAGTGCGATATCCCTATCGACATATGGAAATTTCGATAGCTCAGCAAATCTGGGCGATTCACCCATCGACACCACCGCGAGCTCATCAAAGCTCAGCTCGAAAACATAGATGTCATTTTCGATATCCCATCTCGCCGTAACGTCCGGATGAAGCTGCCCAATAAAACCCACCCTCTTACTTTGACAGAGCACATGAGCAAATCTGCCCGGATGCAAAAAACTAAACGCATCACCTCTCTGGTAGATAATTTCATCTTTCAGATCCAAGGATAGGATTATATTTTCAACCACACCCTTGATATCATAAAAATCGATTTCTTCCGATGCCCTCTCCCAATCCCCTTGATTTCTCCTGCCCGCCATCAACCCCGCCACACATCTCGACTTTATAAGGGGGCCGATCGGCCTAGGACGATTGAACACCGATTGCATTGAGAACAACTTACAGTCGGAGTTCTGGCGATTGGCGTTGAGCTTATAGACATCGAGCAGACCGGGAATCAGCATCGTCCTCATCACCGCTTGATCGCTCGATAATGGGTTCGTCACTATAATAGGTGTCCCACCCACCTCCGAAAATGGTGCTAAATTGGTTTCACTGGTAAAACCGTACAGGGCTATCTCCGACAGACCGGATCCTACGAGCGATTCGCGAACGAGATCCTCCTGTTCGCTAAACCTCGGCTTCGTGATAGAGGAAACCCTGGCGATCGGCATGGTTTCAGCTATTTTTCCGTAGCCATGTACCCTAGCTACCTCCTCGATGAGATCGATTTCACGTTCAAGATCAACTCTGGATGTGGGAACCGTCACGCTAAGTTTCTTCGTTTTACCCCTGGTCACTTTAAAACCCAACTTCTTCAGAATCTTGGATATATCCTCAAGCTTCAACTCGGTACCCAAAATCCTATTAGTCTCCTCTGCGGAAATTGAAATTTTCCGTTCCTTGACTTTCTTCGGGTAGATGTCCACCCAATCAGCCGTAGGGGTTCCGCCTGCTGTTGACAGTATGACTTCAGTCAACCTATGAAGTGCATCGACCACACCATTTGGATCGACTCCCCTCTCAAAACGCCTGGACGATTCAGACGTGAGACCCAAACGCTTCGACGTACGCCTGACACCGCCAGGTTCAAAGTACGCACTCTCAAGCAATATTCGAGTTGTGGATTCCCTAACCTCAGAATTCTCACCGCCCATTATACCAGCCATCGCCACAGGCCCCTTGCCGTCACAAATTAGGAGATCCTCCGGAATCAGTTTTCTAGCCATGCTATCCAAAGTCGTAAATTCATCATCTCCACCCGCCTTTCGAACTACTATCTTATCGCCCCTCAAGAATTTTGTATCGAAGGCGTGAAGCGGCTGCCCCGTCTCAAGCATCACATAGTTGGTTGCATCCACGACGTTGTTTATGGAGCGAACACCACAATCCGCCAACCTCCTGATCATCCACGAAGGCGAAGGACCGATTTTGATTCCGTCTATAATCCTGGCTGCATAACGAGGACACCTGCTCTTATGTTTGATCGATATTTTAACATAATCATCCATCTTCCCCTTACCCTTTGGAAGAGGTGACTTCTTAACCTTCATCGCGGAATCCGTGAGGGCGGCGATATCACGTGCCACACCCCTGACGGAAAGGCAGTCCGCCCTATTCGCGGTCACTCCCAGCTCGAAGATGGTATCGTCCCCTATACGCTCCATCTCCTCGACCTCGAGGCCGCTCATAGTCATCACATAGGCGAGCTTCCGGGCCTTCTGCCGAATCGGCACAAACTCCTTTATCCATTCAAGTGGTACACGCATTTAAAAACCGTGATGTGTGATGTGTGGTGCGTGAAAAACGAATCACGCATCACTCAACACGTACCACGTCGCTAAAACTGTTCCAAAAATCTCAAGTCATTCTCGTAAAACAACCTTATATCATTGATTGCGTATTTGAGCATGGCGATGCGTTCAACACCCATCCCGAACGCGAAGCCGCTATATTTCTTCGAATCGATCTTCACCGCTTTAAAGACCTGTGGATCGACCATCCCACAGCCTAAAATTTCAAGCCAACCGCTCTGCTTGCACACCCGACAGCCCTTGCCGCCGCATATGACACACTGGATATCGAGCTCAGCCGACGGTTCCGTAAACGGAAAGAAGCTGGCACGAAAACGAACATCCAGATCCTTTCCAAACATCGCATGACAGAAAGCTGAAAGAACCCCCTTCAGATCACCCATGGTAATCCTATCGTCCACCATGAGGCCCTCCACCTGATAGAACATCGGCGAATGGGATACATCGTTATCACGCCGATAGACGGCGCCAGGAAATACAGCCGCGATAGGAGGCTTATGTTCCTCCATGACATGAATTTGCACTGGAGATGTATGGGTCCTCAGAAGACAATCGTCTTGAACATAAAACGTATCCTGCATATCCCTGGCTGGATGATCGGCAGGTACATTCAACGCCTCGAAGTTGTAGTAATCCGTCTCTATCTCTGGCCCTGTATGGACTGAAAAACCCATATCCGTAAAGATGGTGACTATTTCGCGCATTACCTTCTTCAACGGATGCGTATGCCCACGTGGAGTTCTTCTTCCTGACAATGTGATATCGATTTTATCTGAAGAAACCGCATCTTCGATATGGCGTTTCTTTAGCTCTTCAGAAAGATTGCTGAGTTTATATTCCAATTCTGATTTGAGGACGTTGACCTGTTGACCGACTACCGGGCGATCCTCCGGGGAGAGATCTCGCATTGATTTGAGGATAGCCGTGACGAGCCCCTTCCTACCGAGATACTTGATCCTACAGGACTCCGCCTGCTTGGCATCCTTAACATCATCCATATCGACGAATGCCTGCTGCTTTAGCTGATCTATCTCCTGGAGCAATCTATCCTTCATATACGACCCGCCATACGTGTTATGTGAAAAACTGCTAACCAAGCCTTAATTGTACTTAAGCACTTGCCCACTTAACGACTTCAGCGAAATCCTGAGGATGATGAATTGCAAGCTCGGACAACACCTTTCGATCCAAACCCGAACCCCTCTTATTCAAATTGCCCATCAACTTACTATAGGACGTGCCGTTCGCCTTAGCTGCTGCAGATATTCTCGTCTGCCAGAGCGCCCTGAAGTTGCGCTTTTTGAGCTTTCTACCCACGTAGGCGTATTGAAGAGCTTTATCGACCGCCTCCATAGCTGTCCTTATCAGACGATGACGACCCGCATGATAACCCTTAGCCCTCTTCAAAACCTTGTTACGACGACGCCTCGCCTTGAAACCTCTTTTTACCCTTGGCATCTTACTTCTCCTTCCATCCTTAAGTGTTTGAGTCGATAAGTGTTTGAGCGTTTAAGCCTTGAATAACTCGAACACCCGGCAACTCGAACACTGATTTTCAATTAACTGACATTCAGTAAACGCTTAACTCCCTTTTCGTCAGCCTTCGAGACATACCCCTTGGCGCGCAGATGGCGTTTCTGTTTTGTCGATTTGCTCGTCAAAATATGACGAAGCTTTGAGCGCTTCCTCTTCACCTTACCCGATTTGGTAGCTTTAAACCTTTTTGCAGCGCCTTTTCGTGTTTTCATCTTCGGCATAAAATCATCTCCTTTACAGCTCAGCAATCAGCGACTCGCCCTTCTCGCGTGACCTCCAACTGCCTTCTATTTTGTTTCAGCCTGCTTCTCAACCACAGGTCTGCTATGAACCTCCACTTCGACCTTTCGTTTACCCTTATTTCGCCCTGTCTCCTGAGTTTCACTCTCAGCACTCGTTTTGGTTTTGCTCTTCGACTTCTCCTTACCCTTCGTAGGAGTTAGCATCATGAATAGTTGTCGTCCTTCCATCTTCGGGTAGGCCTCAGCTTCTCCGATATCCTTTATCTCCTCAAGCAGGCGTTTCATCCTATCATGACCAAGATCAATATGCGCCATCTCACGACCGCGGAATCTGATCGTAATCTTTACCT
>CAYWIG010000139.1:0-5527 GCA_964458295.1 uncultured Myxococcales bacterium | reverse complement strand
GAGCAGGGGATCGACGCTACATTGCGAGGGAGAGAATTATAAGATCTCCGCCTATCCCCCGCAGTGCTTCGTTGATGCAACGGGATGCGGCGATACCTATGCCGCTGGCTATCTGACAAAGAGAGTTCAGGGCGAGGATCCTGTGAAAGCTGCACATTTTGCAGCGAGGCTAGCAACGAAGGTCATTGAGGTGAGGGGGGCCCTCTAGCAGTCGTAATTTTATGCCTATGCCAGGCGGAACCAAGTCTTAATAGACACGGGATGTGTCCCCATTGCCGTAGCGACTCTTAGAGGCGGTTACGAAGCGAAGTATCGAGGAGGGATAAATTATATTCGTTTCAAGGCTTGAACGCTGACGCAGGAAAGCGATTCATGTCTTATAAAACGAAATAATTTATCATGACGAGTTACGTAGCGAAGTGCCGTGGAGCGAAGGGGATGGGATTCATCCCGTGTCGTAAAGCAAGTTGTAAGATAAAATCGTATTCGATTTTTATGAATGTTAGATCAGATCGTAATTGTTGCTCTAAGGATTTATCCGGGGAATTTACCGCTTACCATTTCATGATAAAGTCTTTTTACCTGTACTTCCGTCTCCTCCAGCGGACCATCGTTTTCAATGATGGCATCGGCTGAGTCGATCTTCCGCTCAAGTGGGAACTGAGAACCGATTCTCTTTATTGCATCATCACGCGATATATTGAATTTCTTCTGGCAGCGTTCAATTTCGTTTTCCTTGTTGCATTTGACGACGATTATTGCGTCGAAGTCATTCTCCCAACCCACCTCGAAGAGTAGGGGGATCTCGACTATCACGAATGGGTGATTCTTCTTCTTTAATGCTGCAATCCTGTGCGCAATTTCACTTCTGACGTATGGATGGATCAGCGATTCGAGGAACTTCCTCTCACGCGGATCGTCGAAGATAATTTTTGCAAGTTCATCCCTGTCGACGACGTTATCCTTTAGGAGGATGGTCTTGCCATAGCGCTTGAAGATGTTTTCCCAGGTCTGCGAATGTGGAGACAACGCTTCGTGTGCGATCTCATCGGCGCTGATCGTGGAGACCCCCAAATTCTCGAACATCCATGATACGGTGGATTTTCCTGTGCCGATATTTCCGGTGAGACAAAGTACCTTGGTGTTTCGCTTCATCGCTCTATCCCTCGGAAGGAACCCCTTCATCCTCCAGGGTCTGTTCAGTGGCCTGTTTGAATTCGAGAATCGTGTTGATAGCCGCCCTGGTTCCGATCTCTCCCATTTCGACGAGTTCCTCGATCAGGATTTTGGCGCGATCTTCATCTGCGATCATTATATTCCACACGAGTTTCTTGGCTTCGTCCCATTCTGGAGAGAGCCTTGCGTGAACCTGTTTGATCGTAGGTTCCTCAACTTCCTGTTTCTTCATCACCCAATCGACTGACTCGACAAAATCCTCCATCTTCCAATCATCCGGCAGCATGTCTCGGGCTTTCGTGAGCTTGTCATATATGGATATGCGATCCGGATCGATCTCGAGGGCTTTTTTGAATTTTTTTAACGCGCGCTTCGGTTTACCCTTGGCGAGGAGCTTATCACCCTTGGCCTCAAGCGTCGCCGCTTTTTCTGGATTCAATTTCTTCATCGTCATCCCTTTCGGTTGAATCTCTATTTTTACCAATCGAGGGGGGATTTTCCGATATTTCCTTCGCCAGTGCAAGGAGCTTGTCCTTCTCATTGAGGGTTGGATCGTCCAAGACTGTATCGACTAAGGATTTAAGGACGACTCCCATTATAGGACCTGCAGGTACTCCCAGCTCCATGAGATCGTGGCCATTGATTGCGAGATCCTTGGGGCCAAATGGCGGTTTCTTGGCGAGTTCCTCGTGAATCCTCTTTCTGAGTCGTAAGACGCCTTTGATGCCGGTTGGATGCTTTCCACCTCTGTTGTCTGACAATCTCATATCCAATAATTTGTATATGAGATCCTTTCCGATCTTCGATACGAATCGCCTGATCGCGCGATCGGTGAAATAGGCCTTTGTCTCGAACATGTGGCTCTCGATCAATCTGACCACAGCCTTCGTATCGATTCCGGAGTTCGTGAGCTTCATCGTGTTCATCCATTTTTTCGCAAGTCTTGCGGATACGATCTGATGACCAAAGAACACGATCCTGTCGTTTTCAGGGTGGGGGCGAGCCGTCTTTGCCTTTCCTATGTCATGGAGTAGGGCGGCGAACAGAAGATCAAAGTCACCACGATTTTCCACATTGGAATCCGAACGCGCTGCGTCCAAGACTCTCATCGTATGTTTGTAGACATCGTCGCCAGGCTGCTTGTCCTGATCGATATCTTTTATCGCAACAAGTTCGGGAAGGATGTAATTCAGCAACCCGGATTCATACATGAGATCAAATCCCCTCGATGGCTTTTCGGCGGTCATGAGCTTTAGAAGCTCCATTCCGATTCTTTCGCCGGAGATCGTTTTTATGAGGGGAGCGGTGTCGCACATAGCCTTCCAGGTCTTCGGTTCGATCGTCAGGTCGAAACGGGCGGCGAACTGAATGCCACGTATGAGCCTTAGAGGGTCCTCCTCGAAGGCCCTGGGAAAGACCATCCTCAGAATATTATTTTTCAAGTCATCCTGGCCGCCGAATAGATCTATAATCTTATCATTCGAAAACGAGATAGCCATGGCGTTGATCGTGAAATCACGCCTACCGAGATCGTCCTCGATCGGTAGTTTCGGATCGAAGTTCACCTCGAAATCCCTATGGCCGCTTCCGGTCGATATTTCCTTCCTCGGAAGGGCGATATCAATTTCACAATTGCGAAGCTTATGGGGTGAAAATTTTATTACTCCGAAGGCCTTGCCTACAGCTGCGACCTTGCCGAATGGGGAGAGGATCTTCGTAATCTGATCTACGGTCAGGTTTCTGCAGAGAAGGTCGTGATCCTTTATATCCTTTCCGAGCAGTCGATCCCTGACAGGACCACCGACTTCATAAACATCTGCGCCAGCCTTTACCAGAGCATCGACGAATTTGGATATATCAGTAGCCATACAAGTTTAACTCCGCATCGATCGTATCATCGGAGCATGTCTTAAGTTTAGAGAATATAGTTATTGTTGCTCTTGCTCAAGGAGGGAAGTAACCTTTGCATCGGCAAGAAGCTTCGACATCCAATCCCGGAAGAATTCCATCGAGACATCGGGTGAGACCGCTTCATCCGATTCCCCCTTCTCTATGAAACGAACCACATAGATCTTATCGTCCTTCTTAACCGGTTTGGAGAGAACTGGGTTCTCCTTCGAGAGCTTGAATACTTCCGTCAGCTCCTCAAAGGTGAATTTTCCACCAGCAATTTTCTTTCTAGATGACAGCTTGAGGTTTTCGTGCTTTTTCTCCTCCAGCTTATTCTTCTTAAGAGCCCGTGTCCATTTTTTGGTAGGGGTCTTGATTATCTCCTCGGCAATTTCAACTTTATCGGGTTCGACCTCGATTACACCGAATGTCCAAGTCTCTTCCTTCTTATTTTCCTTGCTATCATTTTTCTCACCGACGCTGCTGAAAAGTTTTTTCAAGGAATCCAGTTCGATATCCCTACTTACGAAATCTTCGTAATCCAGGGCGTAGCGGTTTTTAAAATGTGGCAGATAGCGCTGCTTATAGAAGAGTGGATCGAAGCTGCCGCCGAACATTGAAGATTGAACTCTCTTTATCGTATCGGCGAGCTCCATATCGGAAACGGTTATTCCAAGTTTTTGTGCCTCATCGAGCATGACTTCACGGGACACCAGCTGGCGAAGCGTGTTCTGCTTCGCCATGTTCTTTAGAAACTCTGGAATTTCCGTGTCGGTGAAGTTCTGACGCAGGCGTTCGAAGTTGTTATCGAGATAAAAGCTGTATTCAGCAGCGGATATGGGCTTTTCATTGACGAACGCCACCGCTTGGTCGGAACCCTGCCCACCGCTCTTTCGCATCGCGCTATAGCCGAAGAAAAAGGCAAACGAGATAATGATAGCGATTATGGGCACCTTTATCGCCCAGGACTTTGCATGTCTTCTAAGGAGATCCAGCATGGCGCGGGACCCTAGCGGATGAATGGGTATAAATCAACAATTTTGTTGATCTTTCCGGGGGCGTCTGCTAGATCGGAGCGACTTTTACCCGCCTTCGCTGGACCTGTATTTAATCAGATAAGGGCGGGTATCGCGTCGTAGCGAATGCGAAGACGGATCGCTCCGGCGCGGTTTTCGCTCCGCACATGGGGATGGTTAGATCAATTTAACGGAGCTTCAAGGGGGTTATATTATATGATCTTAGACCCGATATTAGGATTTTTCTCGAATGACCTGGCAATTGATCTCGGTACAGCCAATACCCTCGTCTACGTTAAGGGTAAGGGCATCGTCTCCGCTGAACCTTCCGTTGTGGCCGTTCAGCGGGATACCCGCGGTATTAAGAGGGTGCTGGCGGTTGGTAAGGAGGCCAAGGAGATGCTCGGTCGTACAGCTGGAACGGTCGAGGCTATTCGTCCGATGAAGGATGGTGTTATCGCTGATTTTGAAATCACTGAGGCGATGCTTCGGTATTTTATCCGCAAGGCTCATAATCGCAAAACCCTCATCAGACCGCGTATAATCGTGTGTATCCCTTTCGGTGTTACCGAGGTTGAAAAGAGGGCGGTCAGGGAGTCGGCTGAATCTGCTGGCGCTAGGGAGGTCTATCTGATCGAGGAACCGATGGCGGCTGCTATCGGTGCCGGCCTTCCGATTACGGAGCCCTCCGGCAACATGATAGTCGATGTCGGCGGTGGCACGACCGAGGTTGCGGTTATATCGCTCGCTGGAATCGTCTTTTCAAAGTCCATCAGGATCGCCGGTGATAAGATGGATGAATCGATCATCCAGTATCTCAAACGCAAATATAATATGCTGATCGGTGAGAGAACTGCCGAGGCGGTGAAGATTGCCATAGGGACCGCTTATCCGGATGGTGAGATGCGTACGATGGAGATCAAGGGTAGGGATCTCGTCGCGGGCGTGCCGAAGACCCTGGAGATCAATTCCGAGGAGATTCGCGAGGCGATAGTCGAACCTGTAAACGCTATCGTTGAAGCGGTTAAAATTACTCTTGAACGAACTCCGCCTGAACTCTCGGCCGATATCGTCGATAGAGGTATAGTCCTTACCGGTGGAGGGGCGCTGCTGCGTAATCTCGACATACTGTTGCGCGAGGAGACCGGCCTGCCAGTTGTAGTGGCCGACGATCCGCTTAGCTGCGTCGTCTTGGGGTCAGGACGCGCGCTCGACAGATTGGATGTTTTTAGGGGCATCACAGTTACCTGATATGTCATTGTTTCAAAGAAAGACTCGTCTTCTTCCTCTGCTGATACCGCTTTTTCTGATTATCTCCTTTTTGTCACTCACCACGGGCGGAGCCAGACGTGCGCCGTGGTACGAAGAAATCTTACGGAATATAATCACACCACCACAGAGATTATTCAGTGCAATAGGTGATTCCGTTGGAGGTGTGTGGGACG
>CAYWIG010000138.1:0-5531 GCA_964458295.1 uncultured Myxococcales bacterium | reverse complement strand
CCCCAGGGTACAACCTTCCATCAGCTCCTCAGCCGGTTGATCGACATCAACGGTAAAGGAGTTGCCATCGACGGTGCCGCTCCCTTGGTCCTCGCCATTTTCATCGGTAAATTGAATCTTATCTCCGTCCTGCGTTATAACAATGATCATCGTATTTTTATCATCCACATCATTGCTGCAGTTATTTTCGGTTACATTGGAAGTTATGTTATATGTTCCCGCTACACCCTTATCCTTCGCTTTATCCTTCTCATCAGCACCCTCGCTGCCGGAGCTACCGTTTCCCCCATCATCTTCCCCATTGGAAGAATCGTCGTCGGAACCATCATCTACACTTGCACTGGTCTCACCTCCAGAATCCCCACCGCCACCTGAACATCCGATCAAAGGGGATACGATCATCAAGAGCACCAAAAATAGAGTCGTCAGCTTCATAAAACCTCCTTTTCCATTAAGTTTCAAACTCGCTTGATCTATAACCATCTCAACCCCAGGGGTTTGGATATTGGATTGCATGTTTCAACCCCTGGGGTTGGAATGGTTGTCATCAAACCCTTTCCTATTCACCCTTAATCTCCATAAACCACAACTGCTTTTTCCTGACGCCCGTAGCAATCGTTTTTTGCGAAGGTTGAACCAAACCGCTGCTCTCCGGCGCCTCTACCGTAATCGTCTCATCGTCCTCAGGAATCGTGACATCTTCTATACGATTACCACTGATCGTACCTGAAACAGTACAATCGCTGAGTTCCTCACAACTTCCCTCGACGTTTAACGAAACGACAACCGTACCACTCAAGCTATCTCCGGAAATCGTGCCTATCATCGTACCCGTCATGGCCATATTGCATCCTTCGTAACTTGCAGAGTCCGAAACCTCTACTTTGAAGGAGTTTCCGCTGACCACGCCCGACCCCTGATCGTTCCCATATTGATCGATTATGCTCACACTTGAACCATTCTGTGTGATGACGATCTTCATGGAGGTACCATGAACATCACCACCGCAGCTATTATTCTCTATCGTCGAAGTTACTGAAAAGGAACCGGAAACATCCTCCGGGGCCTGCCCCTCCTGAAACGATGTTCCGCCGCTGCCACCACCGCTATCTCCCGACCCCCCATCGCCGGAGCATCCTACGATAGCGAAAAACACAACTACAAATAATGAAATCACGATTTGCTTCTTCATTCCTACCCCCTCAATCAGGGGGACTCTATTAGACATAGCCCAGAAGGTCAAACCCAATCCAGATCTGCATTTAAGGTCACTTTAGAAATGGAATTCCTATGTATTTCCGCTCGCTCTCGCCCTTGATGCGATTCTTACGACGCCAGCTCTTACGGCCACGTTTACCAGAATGTTGATCGTTTAGGGCTGTGCAATCTGCAAACGAGACGACATGTTTACCGTACTTCGATGCAGCCTCATCGACCGCCGCAAAGAGTTTTTCGTTTCTGATCAACTTCTTCGGATCCGAAAAAAGTTCGAACTGCGATGGCTTTTGGTCGACGAGATCGTAGAGCACGACGTTGGTAGCACGATACAAGGTCTTAACCCTGTAAATACCATTGAAGATATCTTTAAGAACTGGAACAAGATCGCCAGTCGAGGCGGTGGGCACAGAGACTTTTCTCTCATCACCCCGCATAGAGAAATCCTGACCCTTAAGGAGAAGGACGAGCCTTCTGGGCGCCAATGAATGACGTCTCGCCTTGATACATGCCGACTCCAAATTCCTAAGCGCCCTCGCCCATACGATTTTTTTATCTAACGAAGGGGGCGTGAAGGTCTTCGCCTTGGATATCGATATCTGTTTTGAATATACCCCGTCCGAAACTCTATTTACACATTCGCCTCGAAGCTCCATCCAGATTTCACGTCCTACCTTACCCAAAATGCCGGATGCAAAGGTGTTGGGTCGTTCCACAAATTTGAGCGCATCCTGCAGACCGTGTTTCTCTAAAAGAGCAACCGTATTCGGCCCAAAGCCCCAGACATCCTCAAGCTTCGTCCTCTCCAGGAGGAGATGAATCTTTCTACCACTAACTGAGGTCAAACCCTTCGGCTTTCTAAATTTTGAACATAACTTAGCAAGCGACTTAGAAAGTGAAACGCCTACGGAGACTGTAATTCCGAGCTCACGTTCGATGGCACTTTGAATCTTTATGGCGATCCCTCCGTAGTCGGTTCGATACAACCTTCTAAGCCCCGTGAGATCGCAAAAAGCCTCATCGATAGAATATTCCTCCACGGTAGGCGTAAACCTTCTAATTATGGAGAACATCCTCTTGGAATAGATACTGTAAGTTTCATAATCGGATGGAAGGAAGATGCATTCTGGACATAATGTCTTGGCCTCGGAGATTGAAACGCCTCGTTTTACACCCTTCGCCTTCGCTTCGTAACTCGCAGCCGCGATTATGCCGCGCTCAGCACCAGTGGCTATAGGTTTACCTTTGAGCTTTGGATCTATCGATTGTTCAACGGATGCAAAAAATGCATCAGCATCGATGTGTGCTATGGCGCGTGGCCAACTTCTGATGGTTATGGGGGATGACATGCATATCCTGATTTAGATATGCACCCGTTCACTTGTCAACCTCTCGTCTTACGGTAGCGGTTGCGAAGCTCGAATCGTCAATAGGTTGCGTTTGCGTCAAAACAATACAACCTGCATCGTTTTGCAGCACTTTAAATATTTAACTAACTGACATCTAAACTTATTTTTTTGGCATGAAGTTCGCATGTTCGTTCCTTAAAAAAGGAATCTCGTTATGAAAAAGGATAAGAGGATTAGAAGTTTTCACGATTTGGATGTCTATAAGAATGCCTACGATGCAATGGCCGAAGTTTTTACTAATATTCTACCAAAATTACCAAAAGAGGAGCTCTATGACCTAAGAAATCAACTCAACAGATCAGTAAAGGCAATTCCAAGACTCATTGCTGAAGGCCATGCCAAACGACATCAAAAAAGAGGTTTTCAAAAATACATCGACGACGCTATGGCTGAATCAAACGAAACCAACGTATCATTAAGCCAGGTCAGAGATCTTTATTCAGTCGAAGTTGAGAGATGCACAAGGCTGATTGATATCTATGACAAAATAAGCAGGCAATTATACAATTTATCTTTATCGTGGACTGGCTTTGAATACAGAAAAGCGCAACCGAATGACGAATAACGATTCGAGCCTCGCAACCGCAACCGATGGACGAAATTTACTAGATTTGCTCAAGGGCCTTCTCCATCTCTGCGATCAGAGCTTTAGGTTCTTCAAGACCGCAGGAGAGCCTCACACCGCCTGGATCGATGCCTGCTTTAACCTGATCTTCAGGCGAAATCGCAGAATGTGTCATAGATGACGGATGTTCGATCAGCGTCTTACAATGACCCAAGCTCACAGCAAGTGTATAGGTTAAGGCGTTATCGGCAAGGTAGTTCATGAGCTTTCCACCCTTCTCCTTCGCCTCGTCCGGAGAACCCTTTAGGACGAAGAAGAGAATCGATGATGGCATGAAGTTTCCATTGTAATCACGCATCTGCTTTCTCGCGAGATCATATTGCGGAAACGTTTCAAGGCCAGGGTACAAAACCTTTTCAACCTTCGGATGCTGTGAAAGATATTTAGCGACTTCGGTTGCTGTCGTTGTCGTCTGTCTCAACCTCGTCGCCAAACTTGGAAGACCATATACCAAAAAAGGCCATGCGTGTTTTCCCGAGAGAACTCCTCCAAAATCCTTCCTATAGAGAATCATCTCGGAATAATATTTTTTAGGACCTACCACGATGCCGCCCATATCAGTGCCATAGCCGGAGATGTGCTTTGTAAGACTAGCGACGACGAAGTCCGCACCGAGTTCGAGAGGACGCTGACAATACGGACTTGCGAAGGTGTTATCGATCACCGTCAATATTTTATTGTCCTCACCCCTCTTCTCATTCAACTTCTTGACCTGATTACAGACCTCTTCGATATCGATGAGTTCAAGCGTCGGGTTAATTGGCGTCTCGAAGTATACAATTTTCGTCTCGGGCTTTACATATTCCTCCAGATTAGCGCCGTTGAGATGTACGAAGTCAACACCCACCCCACGCCTCGGCATCCACCTTTCGAAGAGTGAATACGTACATCCATAGATGGAGTCGTTCGACACTATATGATCGCCGGCCTTCGTCAGCGCGGCCGTAACTCCTGCAATAGCTGCCATGCCGGTTGAGTAGGCGATACCCATCTCACCGCCCTCGGCTTGAGCGAGTCTATCCTCGAGCATACCTGTGGTCGGTTCATCTATTCTTTCATAGATGTAGATCGGATCCTTGTTCATCGCCTCGTAATCGCCAAACTGCGCAAAACCCTTTGCCCCCCTTTCAACGCTCTCTACGCGATAGACTGCCGATGCAGTCATCGGAGGTACGACGTGATGGCTGTAATCCCATTTTGGCGTCACATCCCTGCCGTGAATGAGAAAAGCTTCCATATTCTCAGGTTTTTCCTTGTTCGGCATATCGCTCTCCTTTGTGATTTAGGATGGGCTGGGGATTAGCAGATGGGGTAACCTTTGTAAACTGGTTCAAATTTGAGGTTAAGGTTAAGGTTAAGGTTAAGTCATATTATATTGAGGTTTTCTCAACCTTAATCTTAGCCTTAGCCTTCGCTGTTAAATGGGCATACCTCCTGACAGATATCACAACCGAAGGTTCCTTCTGGAATAAATTCAAGCATGTCGGATGGAACTTCCTCCTTAGACATCGTCGTGTGAAATGAAATACATCTATCAGCCTTGAGTTTATTGGCAGATATCAGCGCCCTCGTGGGACAAGCGTCGATACATCTCGTACATTCTCCACATCTATTTTTTGACTTGGTGTCCGGTTCAATTTCAATATCGGTGATTATCTCTCCCAACATAAACCACGATCCAAATTTCTCATTAACGAGAATTGTATGTTTACCGATCCACCCTATTCCAGAACGCTCGGCCAATGCCTTTTCCAAGATAGGGCTCGTATCTACACAGAGTTTCGAATGTGATTCAGGAAAAAGGCCTTCTATAAACTTCCAAAGCTCCTCTAATTTATCACGTATAAATTCATGATAGTGCATACCTCTGGAATATCTAGCTCTACGCCTATCGACATCTTTCGAAGGAGCGCTTGAATCTACAATTCCCTCCTCACCAAATGGATAAGCTAGGCAGATAACGGTCTTTGCGTTGGGAAAGAGAGATTTCGGATCGCATCTAGCGGCTGGATTTCTCGCGAGCCAACTCATATTGGCCGTCCTTCCCTGATCGATCGCACCGACAAGATGCGAAGATTCATCGACAGGATCGACGCCGGTAAAGCCGATGGCCGTAAAACCAAGCTCCAATGCCTTTTTGATGATTAGCTCTTTCATAAGCTGTTATCAGTTGCTTTTTTTGTAACCGTTGTTAACCGTTATGAACCGATTTTAACCGATATTAACCTAATTGAGGTCTCATATGGATCAACAGAAGAAGGAAGTCAAAATTCAGGTGAAGG